>NZ_JAMYLQ010000033.1:72500-76293 GCF_040318115.1 Mesorhizobium sp. M1312
TGCAAGCAGGATGTCGTCGGTTCGATCCCGTCCGGCTCCACCATCTCCGCGCAATCCGCAGGATTGTCGCTGCGCAATCCGCAGGATTGTCGCTTCTCCTCCAGGGGAAATGGTGTCGAGTAGAGATGGAGCGGGCCGAGAAAAAGTCATTCGTTTAAGAGTTTGCGGCGAGCATCTGGCTCTCCGCCTGTTCTGTTTGACATCGTAAAGAGAAGATTTGTTCGAACTTCATATTCCGCAAGGGGTGTGATTTGTCGCGGGAGACGCTCAATCTCCCGCATATGATGGGTTTGCCTAACCGCACCCTCGAACCGATCTCGAGAAGCTGGTCTTTTTGTGCCAATGACATCAAGCCAAATCCTGCACAGGATTTGGCTGAAGCGACGATCTCTTTGAGATCGCGCGATGGGTATTGGCAATGAGAACGATCAAGTGTCTTAAGGGCAATTGGTGGATGCCTTGGCATGCACAGGCGATGAAGGACGTGATACGCTGCGATAAGCTACGGGGAGGTGCGAATACCCTTTGATCCGTAGATTTCCGAATGGGGAAACCCACCTAAGGTGCTTGGAAAATCAGAGCAGCAGGGTAATTGGCGCGAGATCCCAAAAGGATTGAGCGTTAAGCGACGATCTCTTTGAGATCGCGCAGACTTGCTGCTGTGGTTTCCAAGTATCTGTAATAGGTAACTTATCCTGAATACATAGGGATAAAGTGGCGAACGCGGGGAACTGAAACATCTAAGTACCCGTAGGAAAGGACATCAACCGAGACTCCGGCAGTAGTGGCGAGCGAACCCGGACCAGGCCAGTGGCGATGATGAGACAAGCGGAACCTTCTGGAAAGTAGGGCCATAGTGGGTGACAGCCCCGTACGCGTAATGCAAATCATCGTCCTCGAGTAAGGCGGGACACGTGAAATCCTGTCTGAAATTGGGGGGACCACCCTCCAAGCCTAAGTACTCGTGCATGACCGATAGCGAACTAGTACCGTGAGGGAAAGGTGAAAAGCACCCCGACAAGGGGAGTGAAAGAGTACCTGAAACCGATTGCCTACAAACAGTGGGAGTCCAAGGTTCGTCCTGGGTGACCACGTACCTTTTGTATAATGGGTCAGCGACTTAGTGTGACGAGCAAGCTTAAACCGCTAGGTGTAGGCGCAGCGAAAGCGAGTCTGAACAGGGCGTTCAGTTCGTCGCATTAGACCCGAAACCGAGTGATCTAGCCATGAGCAGGTTGAAGGTAAGGTAACACTTACTGGAGGACCGAACCCATAACTGTTGCAATAGTTCGGGATGACTTGTGGCTAGGGGTGAAAGGCCAATCAAACTCGGAAATAGCTGGTTCTCCGCGAAATCTATTTAGGTAGAGCGTCGACCGAATACCCCAGGGGGTAGAGCACTGGATGGGCTAGGGGTCCTCACCGGATTACCAAACCTAACCAAACTCCGAATACCTGGGAGTACTAGTCGGCAGACACACGGCGGGTGCTAACGTCCGTCGTGAAAAGGGAAACAACCCTGACCTACAGCTAAGGTCCCCAAGTTATGGCTAAGTGGGAAAGGATGTGAGGATCCCAAAACAACCAGGATGTTGGCTTAGAAGCAGCCATCATTTAAAGAAAGCGTAACAGCTCACTGGTCTAAATAAGGGTCTTTGCGCCGAAAATGTAACGGGGCTCAAGCCATACACCGAAGCTTAGGGTTTGCAGTGATGCAAGCGGTAGCGGAGCGTTCTGTAAGCTGATGAAGCCATACCCGTGAGGGGTGGTGGAGGTATCAGAAGTGCGAATGCTGACATGAGTAACGTAAGGGGAGTGAGAGACTCCCCCGCCGAAAGTCCAAGGGTTCCTGCTTAAAGCTAATCTGAGCAGGGTTAGCCGGCCCCTAAGTCGAGGCAGAAATGCGTAGACGATGGGAACCACGTTAATATTCGTGGGCCTGGAGGAAGTGACGGATCATTGAGGTAGTCCAATCTTATCGGATTGAAAGGGCTGCTGCGTGGTTCCAGGAAATAGCTCCTCCTTATAGACCGTACCCGAAACCGACACTGGTGGACTGGTAGAGTATACCAAGGCGCTTGAGAGAACTATGCTGAAGGAACTCGGCAAATTGCACGCGTAACTTCGGAAGAAGCGTGACCCTTTTCCACGCAAGTGGAGGAGGGTGGCACAGACCAGGGGGTAGCGACTGTTTATCAAAAACACAGGGCTCTGCGAAGTCGCAAGACGACGTATAGGGTCTGACGCCTGCCCGGTGCTGGAAGGTTAAGAGGAGGGGTGCAAGCTCTGAATCGAAGCCCCAGTAAACGGCGGCCGTAACTATAACGGTCCTAAGGTAGCGAAATTCCTTGTCGGGTAAGTTCCGACCTGCACGAATGGCGTAACGACTTCCCCGCTGTCTCCAGCATAGACTCAGTGAAATTGAATTCCCCGTGAAGATGCGGGGTTCCTGCGGTTAGACGGAAAGACCCCGTGCACCTTTACTATAGCTTTACATTGGCATTCGTAGTGGCATGTGTAGGATAGGTGGTAGGCTTTGAAACCTGGGCGCCAGCTCAGGTGGAGCCACCCTTGAAATACCACCCTTATCACTATGGATGTCTAACCGCGGCCCGTCATCCGGGTCCGGGACAATGTATGGTGGGTAGTTTGACTGGGGCGGTCGCCTCCTAAAGAGTAACGGAGGCGCGCGATGGTGGGCTCAGAACGGTCGGAAATCGTTCGCTGAGTGCAATGGCATAAGCCTGCCTGACTGCGAGACTGACAAGTCGAGCAGAGACGAAAGTCGGTCATAGTGATCCGGTGGTCCCGCGTGGAAGGGCCATCGCTCAACGGATAAAAGGTACGCCGGGGATAACAGGCTGATGACCCCCAAGAGTCCATATCGACGGGGTTGTTTGGCACCTCGATGTCGACTCATCGCATCCTGGGGCTGGAGCAGGTCCCAAGGGTATGGCTGTTCGCCATTTAAAGCGGTACGTGAGTTGGGTTCAGAACGTCGTGAGACAGTTCGGTCCCTATCTGCCGTGGGTGTAGGAATATTGAAAGGATCTGTCCCTAGTACGAGAGGACCGGGATGGACGGATCTCTGGTGGACCTGTTGTGGCGCCAGCCGCATAGCAGGGTAGCTATATCCGGACGGGATAACCGCTGAAGGCATCTAAGCGGGAAACCCACCTTAAAACGAGTATTCCCTGAGAACCGTGGAAGACGACCACGTTGATAGGCCGGGTGTGGAAGAGCGGCAACGCTTGAAGCTTACCGGTACTAATAGTTCGATCGGCTTGATCGTTCTCATTCCCTATGCCCATTTGACAAGTCAAATGGTCTGTTCTCACTCACGCTTGTTCCGCCCTGCGGGCGGCGCTACGTGGGTGCGGCGCATCGGCGCCGACGGTCGGTCGACCTTGCGAAGCTTCGCTTCGAAAGGCGCCAGGACCAAAAGAACGGTAAAGGCACACATAAGACCAGCGAACAGCTCAGAGAGAGCAGAAAATAGGGTTCCCTATTCGCTGCTCACTATTGGCTATTCGCTCAAAAAGCTTCTCGAGCAACGTGCGCTTTGCCGACCTGGTGGTTATGGCGGAGCGGCTGCACCCGATCCCATTCCGAACTCGGCCGTGAAACGCTCCAGCGCTGATGGTACTTCGTCTCAAGACGCGGGAGAGTAGGTCGCTGCCAGGTCTGCAAAACGCACGTTGGATCTCACATCGTACTTGCCAAAAATCGAAATGATCTTTGGGTCGATGTGTGGAAAATCTTCTCCTTACAAACAGGCCCGCCAATCGGGAGC
>NZ_JAMYLQ010000034.1:0-74880 GCF_040318115.1 Mesorhizobium sp. M1312
CTCGGCATGATCTGGTCGGGGCATTCTGCCTACAATGAAGGACTTCGTGAGCATGGCTCGGCAGCGATCGGACTGTTGGCTTATTTGAAAAGCGGCGACTTCCTCTCGGCGCTCTTCGAAAACTGGGAAAGCGAATTCCTGCAGATGTCGGCCTATGTCATGCTGACAGCAATGCTGTTCCAGCGCGGTTCCGCCGAGTCTCGTGATCCCGATGATCCCAACCGGCCCGAGGACGAACTTCCGACCGCCACCCGCAGGCGCAACCCGATCCTGTCGTGGCTCTATTCATACTCGCTGGGCTTGGCGCTGGCCCTGCTGTTCATCATCTCATTTGCCTTGCATTGGTGGGCGAGCCTGGCGGCCGCGAACGAGGAGGCGCTTCGGCACGGCGGCGAGGTTCAATCCCTGGGAGACTATCTTCTCGACGCCCAGCTATGGTTCGAGTCCTTTCAGAACTGGCAGTCGGAATTCATGTCGACGGCCGTCCTGGTCCTGCTGTCGATTTTCCTACGCCACAAGGGCTCCCCGGAATCAAAGCCAGCCGGCGCGTCAAACTCCGAAACCGGTGCATGAGTCTCCGCGTGCAGGCAACGATCGATGCTTCGGCAATCAGGCTGTGCCGGAAATGGTCGCGAAAGTGGTCCTGAAGAACCGGCCCTTTACGAAGGCAATTTCGGAACGCCGCATAGGTCTCCGGCGGCACAGCCTCGTAGTCATAACGCCTGCCGCTCGCGACGAACCACACCGAGAGAACCCTTGTCTCCGGATCGTACTCGGTCTTGCGGATTGACGTTGATGGATACACGATAACCGCCGCTATACGAGCGGCATTGGCATGTAGCGGGTGATCACCGTGTCCTGCCGGAACCGCCGTTCTAGCTCGGCGCGCCGTTTGCGCCAGTCCGGCAGGTCGATATCATCCACCATTACTTCGAAGATGACGATATCATCTTTGCTGGACTGCTCGCCATCCTGCCACTGACCTTCCGCAGGCGCCTGCAGAAATGACGCCTTCGAAACGGCTGGCCAGGTCTTCCTTCACACGGTCGAAATCTTCCCGGCCAAATGGGCGACCGGTGTTGTCCGCGCGGGGAAGCAGGATCTGGACGAGGTGCATGGCGACTGCTCGCTGAAAAGCGGTCACCGATTCCAAAGAACGACGCGTTTCCCTTGCCTGGTCGGAGCCGCTTGACCTTCGCGGGCCGGCGTAGACAGGGGCGAGCGATTTGCGCCGTCCGCCTAGCGCATCAGGCCCGCCGCCCGCAGGGCATCCTCAATGATCTTCTTCACGCTGGGCTGGCCCGATTGATGGATGGCAGTCGGCTGCGGGGGCTTCGTCTTCGCATTTTGTATACTTGGCGCCGGTTGGCTGGCGGGCACTTGCGGCCTCGATTTCCGGGAGGCGCTATCCTCGGTTGCCGCGATCCCCCAAAACTGCGCGATCTCGCGTGTGGAGGCGATGCCGACATCAAGCATATAAGGTCCCGGAACGCCGAGGCCGTTGCCGAGCGGCGTGCCATGGCCCATCCCGGCGATCATGTTGATTTCGATCAAGGCCTCTCCCGCGCCGTTACGCCAGACCTGCTTTGCGTGCGATCCGGCAACTTCGCGATGCGTCGGCTCTTTCTCAAGCCGGTGGACTCCCCGCCACTGGCCTGCGATCGCTTCTGCGTTGGAAGGCGAAACCGTGTGGTCAGCGGCACCGTGCCAAATCGAAATCCTCGGCCACGGTCCCTGATGATCCAATGCGCCGCGGAGGGCCCGTTGCAGATCCTGTTCCGAAGGACCGCCGTGGCCTCGCATGCGATCGAAGGCCTCCGGGATTGTCGTTGCGCTGCCGTAGGGCAGACCGGCAATTAACGCACCGCCGGCAAACACGTCCGGATAGGTCGCCAGCATGGCCGCCGCCATTGCGCCTCCGGCCGAGAGGCCGGTGATGAAGATTCGCCTTCGGTCGAGACCGTGGGTGACGACCATCGTCTCGATCATCTGGCGTATCGAAAGCGCCTCCCCCGAACCACGCTTGGTGTCGCCAGGCTGGAACCAGTTGAAACAGAGGTTCGGATTGTTGCCGCGTTGCTGTTCGGGAAAGAGGAGCGCGAAGCCGGCCTCGTCCGCGAGTTGGGACCAGCCGGAATGATGGTTATAGCCGGCCGCGTTCTGTGTGCAGCCATGCAGCACGACGACGACTGCGGCGCCCTTGGATAGGTCATTAGGAATGTAGAACTTCGCTCCCAACCCGCCGGGATTGGTACCGAAGTCGGCCAGCGTCCGGAGATGGTCTGACGCACCGAGGTCGGCGGGATGTGCGGTATGTCGCGCCTGCAGCGCGGCGAGGCGTGCGATGGTATCGGAGATTTTTCGCAATGTGGCCGTCCCTGTTCTGACGCCCGGAATGGACGGCAATCTTTGCACATGCAGCAATATCGTTGCTGCATTGCACAAAAACAAGAGAGCGCGGCGGGAGATGGACTCCGGCCGATCCTCTCGGTCGGCCGGGTGTAGACGTCTTCAGCTTCGAACTGGCTGTGAGATAGAGCGCGACTTCTTCGTCGTCGCGCTGCTTGCCGCCTAACGCTGCCGCTGCGCTGGCGATGAACGCACCGTTGATGAGAGAAAGCGCGCCAACCAGCGCGAAGGCGGCGCCGGCTTTTCTAGCTGTGTCGGCTGCCACAACCATTGCACGATGACCAGCCAGATTGCAGTGGACACAGCGAAGGTGGTGACGCTGGCGCTTTCGTTGGACCATGGAGACACCATCGTGAGCCCGAGGCCGGACCCGAGAAACATCAGGATGGGTGCAGCCCGGAACCGCGACTGCCGGCCACTCGTTGCTCGCCTCTCGAGGGCGGCATCACCTCACAGCAGATCTTCGGCGACCCCGTCGAATTTCCTCAGACCTACGCTTGGAGGCTTTTCCTTGAGAAGGCCCTGTTCAGATGCGGCCTCCTCGAATGCAGCGAACGCAGCCTGGTGACTGCAATGTCCGGCCAAGCATTCCTCAACCATTCGGATTGCCTCAAGTCGGGACGGCTTGTCCATGAATGGCCATGGTTGCTGAAGGGCCGTCTCAGCATCAGGTATCGACGCAACCAGCATCGATCTGTGATTCAGGTAGATAGTAATCGGTATAAACGCCGGCATCTTTGTTGTCTCCAGAATTGAAGTGGCTAAACGCGAAGACATGGCGGTGGTTGCATGAACGTCCATCGGGCAGTGGTGCTTTGAATTCGCCGGCCGAGGCCGCGTTGCTCGGTCCCAGGGGCTGGACGTCCGAAGAGCCTTGATCGTTTCGGTTACCTGAACGAAGAAGCCCGCGCCTCAGGAGGACGCGGGCTGATCGGAGCAACGCCCGATCGGCAGCAATCTTGGGAGGGAACCAAGACCATGCTGCACGTCCCGAACTTCCGGCTTAAACCTATGTTCCAGCGAAGGTTGAAAAAAGGCGGTGAAAGCAGGACCTATTTGCGTTGCATCTATCGACCCAACGGCAGTTTTGACGCTGAGACGAGCTCGTCCTCGTCAGTGATACCAGCCGTATAATTTGCAAGGATCCGGGACGCGAGAGCCTCACGTAGATGTTCGGATTCGCTCTCAATCTTGAGCCGGTCGAACACACGGCCCAGCAAAGCTACTTCGGAAGCACTGAAGACGCCAAATTCTTTAGCTTTTCGATCAATCGGCATACCACCCCTCCGGCTAAAAGGTTCTGCGGAACTAATACAATTCAGGACATCTCGGACAACAAAAAGCCCGCCGCACCTTTTCGGCACGGCGGCGAGACGCCTTCACCCGGCGCCGATTTATATCCGAAAAAAGCCGCCTACCGCTTGACAGCTAGGGCCTTTGCTTCCCGGACCAGCGACGCCCAATGGAGTCCGAGGAAGAAGATAAGCTATCGGGCCTGCTCTTCGGTAATGCCGGTTTCTTTGACCAAGCGTCGAACGACGATTTCAGGGCTGTTCGGCGCTCTATTCTGTTCGTCAGCCATAGGTGAAGCTCCTTGTGCCGTCGCTATCTGGCGCTTGTTCCCCAGCGCGTGACTAAAAAAAGCCCCGAGCCAACCCTATTTAGCCGTATCGAGCGCTAGCTAGAAGAGCGTAGCAACCCCTACTCAGTAGCCGCAGGTTCGTCGGGCGTGAGCGCACATGAGCGCGGCCCTACTGATGCCGCGCGAGCCGGTCCATGGGTGCGTTTGCTTCGGCCAAACTAGCCAGCGCTTGCTCGACTTTTTGAGCCGAGGTGTCAGTGCGCTTGATATGCCGGATCATTTGTTGCCTCAGCCGAGCGAGCCTTGCGGCGCGATATACGTCGCCGTATTTCGCAGTTTCAAGGTGAAGGGTCGCGAGCCTCATAGGCGACGATTCCGATTATCTGGCAATAGAATTCGCGAATCCGTCTTTCGTTCCGATGTCCGACCTTGCCCTCGCAAAGCGCCGGCCGGAGGGCCGCGACGAAAGAGCCGCATCCCTGCCAAAAGAGAGATCGTCCGCTGATGCTGCTCAGTCGACCGCGGGTCCAACCAGACGGTAGCGGAAGTGATTGCGGATGTGGTCGTTGAAGAAGCGGCCCTTGGCGAAGGCGGCTCGGAACTCGGCGAAGGTCTCCGGCGGCACGTCCTCAAACTCATACCGTTTGCCGCTGGCGACGAACCACACCGAAAGGACTTTTCGCACCGGATCGTATTCCGTTTTGCGTATCGAGGTGGATGGCATCGTGGCGGCTCGATCAAAAGCAGGCAACGATCGGAGAGGCGGTCGCGTTCCCTCATGGTGTCCCTCCCGAGCAGCGGACGAGGATTTGCTCTCGGCGACAGGGCCGCCGATGAAGGGGAGCCTTGAGATGCGAGTTGTTGAGTTTGACATAAGGGCAGGACGGCAATAGCGTGCTCAACTGGTATAAAAGGTATGCCAAGTGATTGGTGTTCAGATCAAACAGCGGAAGCTTTCGGATGAGGTCGCAGAACACCTCGAGCGGATGATCCGCAAGGGAGAAGTGGCCGAAGCCGACCGGCTCCCGTCCGAACGGGAACTCATGCGGCAGTTCGGCGTTGGTCGTCCTTCGATTCGAGAGGCGCTACTGCATCTGAGCAAGATGGGCCTTGTCGAGGTGAGATCCGGCGAGCGTGCCCGGGTCACCCGCCCCACGCCCCAATTCGTAATCGACGCCCTCTCAGGGCCGGCGCGGCACATGATTTCGGCCCCGGGCGGGGTTCACGACTTTCAGAATGCGCGTTTATTTTTCGAGGTCGGGCTTGCCCGCAACGCCGCTGTAAATGCCACGCTAGAGGACATTGAAAGCCTCAGGAAGGCGCTCGAGTTGAATCGGCAATCGATCGGCGATCTAACGCGCTTCGAACGCACGGACGTGGACTTCCATTACGTGCTGGCGGTGATCACCCGCAATCGAATCTTCACGGCTATCCATGCTGCGTTGGCCGAATGGCTGCTCGAACAGCGGCGGACGACTTTGGCCCAAGGTGAAGACCGCAAAGCCTACGAGGCCCATCGCGAAATATTCGAGGCGATCGCCGCGCGCGATCCGGACCGGTCCGAAGCGGCGATGCGCAGGCATCTGGAATATGTGTCTAAGCGCTATCTGGAAATCGCGAGGCCCAAGTGAGGACCGGCTACGTTGTCTGGGTCGATTTCCGCCTCAAGCCGGGCGCCCGAGACAGCTTCCGAAAGCTCGTCGACGCCAATGCGACCGCGTCGGTGCGCAATGAGGTCGGCTGCCGCCGCTTTGACGTGACGGAGGCGCGCGGCGAACCGGACCGGGTCGTGCTCTACGAGATTTACGATAGCGAGGCCGCCTTCGACGAACACTGCCGGACGGCTCATTTCGATGAATTCAACACGCATAGCGCGCCGCTCATCGACACCAAGTTGGTGACGATCTGCGACCTCGTTCTCGAGGCTACGACTTGAAGAAAGCATAGTCGGATTGCGCCCTCTGGGCGAAGGGGAGGAAGTGCATGTCAGAGGTAGGCCTCAAGGCGTTGGCCGCGCACCGGCGGGTCAAGCTCGGCACGTTGGTCGCCGAGTTCGCGACGCCGGGAATCGGGCACATTCTGAAGTCAGCCGGCTGCGACTTCGTCTTCTTTGATATGGAGCATTCGGGCTTCAGCTTGGAAACGGTGAAGAGCGCGATCCGCTATTTCGAGGCGGCCGATCTGCCGGTTATGGTACGCGTGCCGTCGCAGGACTACCATTTCCTCGCCCGCGCCATGGACATGGGCGCTGAAGGCCTGATCGCGCCGATGGTGAGTACGGTCGAACAGGCGCAGCACATCATCAATTCGATGAAGTACCACCCCGCTGGCGCTCGCGGCGTGGCGCTGCAGATCGCGCATGACCGCTACCGCCCAGGCTCGGTTAAGGAAAAATTCGAAGCGGCCAACCAGCGCACGGTGTTCATCTGCCTGATCGAGACGGCCGACGGCGTCAAGAACATCGACGGCATCGCGGGACTGGACGGGGTCGATTGCCTGTGGGTCGGACATTTCGATCTGTCGGTCTCACTCGGCGTTCCCGGCGACTTCGCCCATCCCACCTTCACCGCGGCGATGGACAAGATCGTTGCCGCCGCCAAGAAGCACAATAAATCGCTTGGACGCCTGGTACCCAGTGTCCAGCAGGGTCACGATTTTTACGCGCAAGGCTTCGATTTCATCTGCTATTCGGGCGACGTCTGGGTCCTGCACGATGCGATGGCCGACGCGGTCTCAAAGATTCGGGCCGGGTGCGAGTGAGGCGGAGGAGACGATGGCCAACGCAACATTCAGGGTGGCGCTCTCCGGTGATTTCCGGAAGCCGGACGGCTCGCCGACCTTTCCCGACTTCGACCTGGAGCCGCTGCGCAATGCGCCCGGCGTCGAGATGGCGTTCCTGGAATCGAACAATCCGTTGCGCGCCGAACAGCTTGAGGACTTCGATGCACTGATCCTGCTCACCCATCGATTCGATGCGACCAGTGTCCCGAAGAGCGGCCGCCCGGCCGTCGTTGCCCGTTTCGGTGTCGGCTACGATACCGTCGACGTCGAGGCCTGCACCGCCGCCGGCATCGCCCTGGTCATCACGCCCGATGGAGTGCGGCGGCCGGTCGCGGTATCCGTCATTACCTTCATGTTGGCACTGACCGGCAAACTGCTCACGAAAGACGCGCTGACCCGCAAGGGGCTTGCCGGGTTCAATCAGCGTTCGGAACATATGGGCGTTGGTCTCGTCGGGCGTACGTTGGGATCGCTCGGCATCGGCAACATCGGCGCCGAGGTCTTTCGATTGGCCAAGCCCTTCGACATGAAATTCATCGCCCATGACCCATTCCCCGACAGCAAGGTCGCTGCCGAACTAGGCATCGAACTGGTCGGGCTGGAAGATCTGTTCCGCCGCGCCGATGTGCTGTCGGTGAGCTGTCCGCTAACGCCTCAGACCCACCACATCGTCAATGCCGAGCGGCTCGCCCTGATGAAGCCGACGGCTTACCTGATCAACACCGCGCGCGGTCCGATCGTCGACCAGAAGGCGTTGACGAAAGTGCTGCTGGAACGCCGCATCGCCGGCGGTGGGCTCGACGTGCTGGAGCAGGAGCCGCCGGACGCCGACGACCCTATCCTCAAGCTCGACAACGTTATCCTGACGCCGCATGCGCTCTGTTGGACCGACCAGTGTTTTGCCGGCAACGGTGCTGCGGACGTCAAGGCGGTGATCGAAGTGCAGCACGGCCGCGAGCCGCGCGGCGTGGTCAATCGCGAGGTGCTTTCAAGCAAGGCATGGAAAAATCGGCTGGCCGGTTTCGCCGCCCGCTTCGGGACGTAGGAGTACGAAAATACGGCGCGCCGCCGCGCCTTCGCGACGGCTTCACGGGAGGAATGCTCGACCGCCGCGCCCGCGGACGAGTGAAGGCAAACGAAAATTGGGAGGACCAAGCACTATGAACGATCATGAAAAACGTGACTTTCAGGCAGGCCTCGAAGCAGAGGTCGACGCCTTTATGCGCGGCGAAACTACCCGCCGATCTTTCATAACCCGCTTCGGCCAGATGACCGGCATGCTGGCGGCGTCCGGACCGATCCTCGCCACGATGACGGATTGGGCGCTAGCGCAGCAGAAGCTCGAACTGGCAGACGCCGCTTCACCGCTCGGCCAAGCGCAGGCGGCGGCGATGAAGGCGTCGATGGAAGGCCCGGCGGATGGTTCTGCCTTCCGCGCCGTCGAGGCCGCCAAGGCGCATTCGGGCGTCACGCTGAACATGACCTACGAGGCAGGCCTGCAGGCTCTCGACCCCCGCAATTTCAGTGGACCGATGTGGGAGCAGCTTACGGGCATGAAGTCGAACGTGGTCGAACTGTCGAACCCGGACCAGTACTCCAAGGCCGTTGCGGAGCACATTGCCGGCTCAGGCGCTTATGACGTCCTCGACATCTCGCCAGCCTGGACGCCGTCGCTAGCCGATGGCGGCGTCATCGCACCCCTCGACGATTACATCACCAAATACATGAACCCGGCCGACCTCGAGGACTATCATCCGCTCTACAAGGCGCTGCCGACCTACAAAGGCAAGATTTGGGGCTTCTTCGACGACGGCGACATGTTCGCTCTCTACTACCGCAAGGACATCTTCGAGGATCCGAAGATGGTGGAGGCCTACCAGGCCAAGTTCAACGCCAAGTTGGCGCCGCCGAAGACCTGGGAGGAATATGCCCAGATCGCCCAGTTCATCACCGACCAGATGGCGCCGAACGTTTATGGCGCAGGCCATTTCCGCAAAGCGGGCAGTCCCGGCAACCAGTTCGACTTTCTGCAGCAGTACCGCGCTAACGGTGGAAAACTGTTCGGCGACGACATGAAAGCCGGCTTGGTTTCGGATGCAGGCGTGAAGACGCTGCAGAACATGATTGCAGCCAATGCGGCGTCGATCCCCGGCAACAATGAACTCGACGCCGTCTCGCTGTGGGCGGCGTTCCTGACCGGCAAGGTAGCGATGATCTACTCCTGGCCGCCATCTGGCCGCATGGCTGCGAACTATTCCCAGTCGGCCACCGCAATCAACTTCATCCCGCAATCACAGATCGCCGGCAAGGTCGGCTACGCGGTCGTGCCCGGCAATCCTGAACATGCGACCGGCTACAACAAGGCGCTATCGGCCGATTCGGCGAACCCGGAAGCGGCCTACCTGTTCATGCAATGGGCCTGCTCGCCGCCCGTCTCGCTTGCGCGCTGCATGCTGCCCTACGCCCTGCGCGACCCCTACCGCATCTCCCACTTCAAATCCGAGCTTTACGGCGCGCTGTTCCCGAGCGCCAAGGAGTATCTGAGCAATCTTAACAACTCGGCCAATGTCGGCCTCCTCGACCCGATCATGCCCGGCGCGCAGGACTATTTCCTCAGCCTCGACCGCATGTGCACAGCTGTGTGGGCCGGTGCGGATCCGAAGGCGTCGCTAGAAACAGCGGCGGCCGAGTGGAATGAGACGACCGACCGGCTCGGCGTGGATTCGCAGAAGGCATTCTACACCGAGTTCCTGAAACTGCCGGGCGCTACTGCCGACAGCACGGTGGAGAAGCTCGGCATGGCGGTCACCCTCTGAGTTCGGCCTGCATCAGGGACGCCGGCTATTCTTAACCAAAATCGGTGTTGCGGGCGCTTGGTCCGCAACACCTCGTCGTAACCGCCAGGCAGGTTTTGGGATGTAATCGATGCAGCATACCGCAACCATCAGTCGCTTGAAGGCCGCTGGCGCGCCGCCACGACTGTCGGGCTTCGCACAATGGGCGGACCGCCACTTCAAATGGCTGCTGGTGGCGCCAGCAGTACTGCTGATCCTGGCGCTCTCGGTCTATCCGCTGCTGTTCTCGCTGGTCGTGTCTTTCATCAACTATGATTTCCAGGTGCCGGGCCACGCCTTTGTCGGATTGAAGAATTTCGAGCGCGTCGTGTTCGATCCCGTCGCGCGCTGGTCGCTCTTGCTGACAGCGTGGCTGTCGGGGATTAGCGTCGCTATCGAATTCGTTCTCGGCCTTATGGTGGCGCTGACCATGGTTCGCAGCTTTCCGGGCCGCGGCGTGATCATGTCGATCCTGATCGTGCCGCTGTTCATCAGCCCGGTTATCGTCGGCCAGGCCTGGACGCTGCTGCTGCAGCGGCCTTTCGGGCCGACCAACTACATTTTGACGCAACTTCTGGGGCAGGAGGTGACGATCGGCTGGATGACCGAATCGCCATGGCTCTATGTTTCGCTGATTATCGCCGATGTTTGGCAGTGGACACCGTTCATGTTCGTCATCCTGCTCGCCGGGCTTACCGCCATTCCCCCGAATCTTTATGAGGCGGCGGAACTCGACGGGGTCAATGCCTGGCAAGCGTTCTGGGCGATAACCCTGCCGCATCTTGCGCCAATGATGCTGCTGGCGCTGACCTTTCGGCTGCTCGATGCAATCCGCATGTTCGATACTATTTTCATCATGACCGGCGGCGGGCCAGGCACGCGGACCTACACCGCCTCCTACTATCTCTACACAGTCGGCTTCACCCAGTTCCATCTGTCGCAGGCGACCGCCGGAAGCTGGTTGTTCCTGATCTTCACCGCGCTCGTGGTGATGCTGCTGGTGCGACGGCTTTTGAAGACGGAGCCGGTCTGATGGCGGCCGTCGCGCCTGTCCGTCGCCCGAAACGCCGCTCGATACCGGTCGGCCGCATCCTATTGCTCGGCTTCTTCCTGGTCTTCGTGTTGTGGCCGCTCTACTGGATGTTCAACACCTCGATCAAGCCGAGCGACGACTATCTCACCGTGCCGCCCGTCTGGTTCCCAACCGCACCCACCCTTGTCCACTATGAAGCTGCGCTGTTCGCATATCGCGGCCTCGACGGGCTGATCAACAGCCTGATCATCTCGCTGTCGGCAACGGTGCTCTCGGCCCTGTTCGGCACGCTGATGGCCTACAGCCTGGCGCGCTACAACACCGGCGGCCAGCATCTGTCGTTCTGGGTGCTGTCGCAGCGCTTCCTGCCGCCCATCGGCATCGTGCTGCCGGTGTTCCTGATCTACCGCGGCGTGGGCCTCTACGACACGCATATCGGGCTGATCATCGCCTATACGGTGTTCACGCTGCCGGTGTCGGTATGGATGATGTTCGCTTATTTCCGCGGCATGCCGAAATCGATGGAGGAGGCGGCCCTTGTCGACGGCTGCACGCGCTGGGAGGCGTTCTGGCGCGTCGCCGTGCCGCTCGCCGCGCCAGGCATCGTCGCGGCGGCGGTCTTCGCCTTCATCGCCTGCTGGACGGAGTTCTTCTTCGCGCTGATTCTGACCAGCCGCACTGCTTTCACCCTGCCAACGGTGTTTCGCGCCTTCATTGGTTTCCAGGGCGCGCAATATGGCGAGGCGGCAGCCCTGGCCATCGTCTCCCTCGTGCCGTCGATCGCGCTGGGAGTACTTGCTCAACGACATCTCGTGCGCGGGCTGACGCTCGGCGCCGTTCGCGGATAGAAAGGGTCGGCATGGCCGAAGTCAGGATAACCGGCTTGCACAAGCGCTACGGCGCCTTCCATGCCGTGCGTGGCATAGACCTCGACATTCGCGACGGCGAGTTCACCGTGCTGGTCGGCCCGTCCGGTTGTGGCAAGAGTACATTACTGAGGACCATCGCAGGGCTGGAGGAGAGTTCGGAAGGCACGATCGAGATTGGCGGCGAAGTGGTCAACGATTTCCGACCGCGCGACCGCGACGTGGCGATGGTGTTTCAAGACTATGCGCTTTATCCGCACATGAACGTGGCGAAAAACATTGGCTTCGGCCTGAAGGCCCGCAAGATGCCGAAGCCAGAGGTGGATGCGCGCGTTGCCGAGGCGGCGCGCATGCTTGGCATCACCCCGCTGCTCGGGCGCTTTCCGCGCCAATTGTCCGGCGGCCAGCGCCAGCGCGTCGCCATCGGCCGCGCCATCGTCCGCAGCCCGCGCATTTTCCTGTTCGACGAGCCGCTGTCCAACCTCGACGCGCAGCTTCGCGACGAGATGCGCGGCGAGATCAAGCGCCTTCACCAGGACATTGGCACAACGATGATCTACGTCACCCATGACCAGATCGAAGCGATGACTCTGGCCGACCGCATCGTGCTGATGCGCGACGGGATTATTGAGCAGCAGGGCGCGCCGCTCGAGCTGTTCGAGCGCCCCGCCTCGACCTTCGTCGCTGGCTTTCTCGGTTCGCCGCGCATGAGCTTCCTGCCGGGCACGCTGACATTGGACGGCAGCGCTGCCGCCATCCGGCTTTCCGAAGCGCTGCTTCCGGTCGCCCCCGGCCGGAGCCTGAATGGCGCCATTGACGGACAGGCGGTGCTGCTTGGACTGCGGCCAGAACATCTGACACGCGCGCATGCTGCGACACCTGCGCAGGGCACGTTTCGCTACGACGCAACGATCGACCTGCTGCAGCCGACCGGCTCGCGCAGCTATGCGACCTTCCGCCTGGCCGGCACGCCGGTGATGGCGGAACTGCAGGCGCACGACGTCAGTCGTCCCGGCGAGAGGCTGCCGATCGACATCAACATGAACCGGGCCTCGATTTTCGACGCCAAGACCGAGAGAGCGATTTGACCACGACAGCATCTCGAGCAATCCGCTTGTGTGGTACCGAACAGGTCGATCCGCAGTTGCGGACTCTGCGCGCGGGACCCTTGTCAGTCGAGTTTGACAATGGGGCGATACGCTATGTGCGTATCGGCGGGGTCGAGGTTCTGCGCGGGATCTCATTTCTCGTACGGGACGAGAACTGGGGAACCGAGACGCCCGTACTCGATGACCTCCAGATCGATGAAAAGCCGGATGCGTTCAGCGTCGCCTACCGTGGAACATGCGGCGGTGCGTGCGGTCGGCTGGTCTACCAGGCGCGGATCGCAGGCGGGAGCGACGGTGCGCTGTCGTTTGTGGTGGAGGCAGAGCCCGAAACTGATGTGTTGACCAACAGAACCGGCTTCGTCGTGCTGCATCCGATCGAGGGTTTGGCCGGCAAGCCGGTAAAGGTGCTGCACGAGGACGGTCGCGAGGAACTGTCGCACTTTCCGGACCACATCGATCCCAAATGTCCGTTCACCGACATCCGCGCGCTGTCGCACGAGATCGAGCCTGGAATCTGGGCCACATGCACCTTGGAAGGTGATGCCTTTGAGATGGAGGATCAACGCAATTGGTCCGACGCCTCCTTTAAAACCTATGTCCGTCCACTGCGTCGGCCGTGGCCCTACGGATTACCGAAAGGCCAGAAATTCACGCAGTCCATCCGACTTGAAGTGTTGGGAACGCCCCTTGCAGGGACGTCTGAAACCCTCAATCCATTCATCAACCTGACGATCGGCGGAGCCATCGGCCGAGTGCCCCGCATTGGCATCGGCGTCGCTGCCGACGAGGCGAAGCGCGCGCTCGACGTTGCCGAGGTAATTCGAGGATTGGCTCCGCAGTGGATGGTCTGCCAGGTCGATCTCCGGCTCGGTCACGGCCAAGATGAACTTGGAACCTACGCGGCCCTGGCGCGGCTGACTGGCGCTGGCGTCGTTCTGGAGATCACCACCAAGGGAACGCTCGACCCCTTCAGCGAATTGGCGCCGCTCGCGGATGCTGTCCAAAGACTCGGCCTCAATCTAGAAGCTATCTCCGTCTTTTCGGCGCAGGACATGAAGTCGGTGCAGCCGGGAGCACCGTGGCCGGCGATGCCCACCTTCGAGCAAAACTACTCCGCAGCTCGCCGGGCTTTCCCGGGGGTGCCGCTGGGCGGCGGCATGGCCGCATACTTCACCGAGCTAAATCGTAAGCGTCCGCCAACCGGAGTGCTCGATTACGCAACCTTCACCACCTGTCCAAACGTGCACGCAGCAGATGATGTCTCCGTGATGGAGACCCTTCAGGCGATCCCCCATTTGATCCGCTCTACCCGTGCTTTCATGGGCGACCGCTTGCCCCTGCGCATTGGTCCCAGTCAGCTCGGCTGCCGCGAGAACCCCTACGGAAAGTCCACTACACCGAATGAAGCGAACGGTCGCGTCTGTCTGAGCCGCATCGATCCTCGGCAGCGCGGCCTGTTCAATGCGGCTTGGACAGTTGGTTATTTCGCGGGCAGCGCGCTCGAGGGAATCGAGGCCGTCGCATTCGGCGACTTCACCGGCCCACTTGGATACGTCTACAGGAAGACCGATTTCGTGCAGCCGTGGTTTGACCAACAGGAAGGCCGAATCGTGTATCCCGCTTTCCATGTCATGGCAGGCCTCTCAAAGCTTAACGGGGCCACCCTGCTGTCTGTAGGAACTTCCGGAATTGACAGCATCGCGGCGATCGCGGCCGAAAAAGACGGGCGCACGACGCTATGGCTCTCAAACCTCACTGCCAAAACGCAATCCGTCCAGCTTTCGGAAACGCCGATCAAGGCCCGCATTGCTCTTCTCGCTGCCGACCAGTTCGAGCGGGCGGCAAGAGATTCGAATTTCATGGAAAGCTCGGTGAGACAGCTGGATGACCGGGTCGTCTCGCTTGACGCTTACGCCGTCGCGCGAGTTGACCTCAACTGATCGCTGTCCACAATAGTGGTACCGCTTAGCCGCGTTAGACCGGTTCATATCCAAGCACTGAGCGGCCATCGAAGTCGACTGGCTGACCACGCTGGAGCGCGGCGCCCTGCTCCGACTACAATCAAGGCCTTGCATGATGAGATCGACCTATTCCTATACGCCGGCGAACGACACCGGCCCGGCGATATTTCTATCTCGGTTCGAACTACGGAATCGGTGACATCGCCGGGAGCTCCCATTGTGATATCAACGTTCCTGGCGCTAGGTTGGCGCCTGGAGAAGGTTGGATTTCAGGTCCTCTCCCGCTACCACTTGATCAATCAATCGGTTACCTGAGCATCCGCTACCATCGACCGCAGGAGTACTACTCTTACAGACGTCGATAGCGCTCACTTCGACCCGCCTAGCCGCGCAACAGCCTCTCATAGAGCCGCCAAACGCCCTCTGGCGAAACCAGGTGGAACTCCCCAGTATCGCGAAAAAAATCACCCAGGCGAAAGGGTTAGCAGGAGAATGCCAGCCCGCGTGACGAGAAAAGCAGTCCTTGCCGCGACGATGTGTGATCACATGCGACAAAGGTTTTGTCAGTCTTTCTTTAAAAAGCGCAGACTCTCAGGCTCACGGCTGTGCTTGCTAGTTGTAAGTTCACTTCCCAACGACCTGCCGCATCGGTCGAACGGATGAAGCCTAATAAATTCTTACACAGTATACGGTAGAGAATGCGGAACGACTTTTGCTGGGTTGCTCTCAAGCATGCCGGTGAGCTGTTCTGCCCGAACATCGGGCTCGATCATGTGGATACCCACCCAAGAGCAGCTTTCCCTCCGGTCTTCCAGTGACCACACCTTCAATGTCACTCTGTTTGACGGTCTCCACTCGTCGGATTTCTGCGGGTGGATCGAGGCCCATGCTCGTAATCGGACTGTGCTGGCGGTCACCACTCCTACTGTCGAGAGGCTCTATGGAAACGAAATCCGTGCAGCCTTTGCAAGCGTTGGTTTGAAGCCGTCCTGGCTCGTGTTGAACTGCACCGAGCGGACGAAGACTATGAAATCTGTGTTGACCGTTTGTCGCGCAGCCTCAGACGCCGAGATCGATCGCCGGGGTGCCTTGATGGCGATCGGGGGTGGCGTCTGCTCAGATATCGTTACGCTGGCGGCTTCGATGCTGCGCCGGAGTTTGTCTCACCTTCGCATCCCCACCACCTTGATTGGGCAGGTCGATGCCGGAATCGGACTAAAGGGTGGCGTCAATTTCGGGGAAGGCAAGAACTACCTTGGTTGTTTCCACCCACCGGAAGCTGTCGCGGTGATCCCGTCATTGCTCAAGACCCTGGGCGTCGATACGGTCAGGCAGGGGGTGGCCGAGATGATCAAGGTCGCCTGCACCTCCGACACAGATCTCTTCCGGATGATCGAAGAGATCCGCGGCGGTGGACTGCAGTCCTGGGTCCGCAACGGCGACTCGTTGGCTCACGAGCCCATCCAGCGGGCCATCGCCGCCATGCTGGGAGAGCTTTCGAAGAACCCCTTCGAGGTTACATCCTACGAGAGGGCGGTAGATCTGGGTCACACGATCGCCCATCCGCTTGAAGCTTCGACTCACTATGAGCTCCACCACGGCTTTGCCGTCGCGATCGACCTCGCTTTTTCCAGTGTTCTCGGTTGGCACCTCGGTTGGCTCAGGGAGGAAACGGCCCTGCGCATAGTGGATCTGCTGGTGGCGGTTGGTTTGCCGATCTGGCACGAGCATCTGAACGAAGACTTGGTCTCGAGGTCGTTCCGGGCAGCCGCCAAGCATCGAGGTGGCAATATTAATATGGTGGTGCCGACCGATCTTGGCCGCTATCGCTTCCTCAAGCGGGAAGATCAGTGTCCGCCGGGATTGATACCCGAGGTTCTCAGCTATTTGCGCGCTCGGAGCTGGCAGGAAGCTATTTCTAATAGCGGTTCGGCTCAATATGGGGTGGAACTTCCTGTTGAGGGAAATCTGGCCAGGATTGGCCTGCAATGAGCCTAGGGCCTTTCCTTTCAAGGCCACGTCCGGACCGAATTTCAGTTCATGCTGAGGCGCTTGCCGGCGAACTACTGGCGCTGCCGATCCGGCGGTGCATGCCCGACGGGGAGATCGCCTACGTTACCGCGACCATCGGCTCGTCCCGGACGTCCTGATGACGCGGGTCTGCGTCCTTGGCGGGAGTTCGCCCTTCACGGTGGCACTCGTCGATGCGATTGAGGGAAGCAAGGCGTTAAGCCACCGGCTGGGCGAGTGGGTGTTAGTCTTCCAAGGGCGCAATGTGCAAAACCTCCATGCGGTTGCACATTATGCCCGGCACCGGCTGGGAGCATTCGGAACATCGGTCATGTCCACGACAGACCTCGATGCGGCCCTGGCCGATGCCGAGATCGTGATTGTCCAGACGCGCTTCGGCGGGCTTGAGGCGAGGGCCGATGACGAACTCTTCGCAAGCGAGCTGGGATGCATCGCTGACGAAACGTTGGGACCCTGCGGCCTGCTCTCTGCCTTCCGTCAAATACAGCCAGTAGACGATCTCGCGATCCGCATGAAGGCAATCTGTCCCGGTGCCTTCGTCGTGAACATGATCAACCCGCTGAGCCTGACGACGGCCATGATGCTCCGGCACGGCTTGGCCGTGGCCGGCATCTGCGAGCTTCCCCTTGCCACACTCGAGGCTTTCGCGAGAGCGCTGCGCATCGATCCGACCGAACTTTACTGGAGTTACGAGGGCCTCAATCACAGAGGCTTTATCCCCATCGCCAGAACCCGTGACGGGGAGGATCTCCTGCAGCGCGTCCTTCGGTTGGCCCCAGATAGCGCAACGCAGAAGTACCGGGACGATATTCTTCGCCTTGGCGCAATATCCACGAAATACTTCGCTCTTTTCGACGGCGGGTCTTCGCACAACAAGGGTCGGGCGGTCGCGCTGATATCTCTGCGAGATGCGATTGCCAGGGATCTTATCGCGGATCCTACACAGTGCCCGGCGCAAATAGCAAAGCGTGATATGCCTTGGTATGCGCAAGCTGTCGTACCGCTCGTCGCCGCCCGCGTCGGAGCGCAGGGCTACGATGCCACCATAAACGTCGCGGTGGAAGGAGCTCTCGTTCACGAGCGGCGAGCCCGCGTCCTCGGTGATCGCATCGATATTCTTGATCCCGCACCAGCGGACGGTCCATTCCGCGACTGGCTCGCGGCTTTCGATCATCACGAACGATTGTGCCTGGCAGCGCTCGCCGATCCAACGCCGTACACGATCGGCGCAGCGCTCGAAGCCGATCGAATCACGCCTTCCGACAAAGTTCGGACTGCAGCTGCACGAATTTTCCGGACCTGGCGCGATGCTGCCAGCAATCGGCCAACCGTGCGAGGCCAGCAATGACCAATAAGGACATTGCTGTCTTTGATATCGGCGGCACGCATTTTCGTTCGGCGCTGTGGACCAGTGGGAGGCTGGGTCCAGTGACGCGACGACCTGCGATCAACTACCTTAACACAGCCCACCACAGCACCGTCGAACTTCAGGAAGCTTTGGCCGACTACCTGGTGGCCGAGACTGAGCGTCTGCAACTGGTGAGCGGAACCGCGATAGATCATGCCGGCATCTCACTTGGAGCGCCCTTGAATGCTCGTAGCGGTCGTGTGCTGCAATCTGGCCCACTCTGGGGTCCGAGATCAGGACCCTTCGAACTCCAGGCGGCGTTGACACGCCGTCGGCTGGACACCCGCTGGACGATCGCGAATGACGTAACCGCAGGACTGGCATCCTACATACAGACCTGCGATCGGGGGAGCCATTCGCGTATCCTGTTCGTCACGGTGAGCACCGGGATCGGGGCGAGGCTCTACGATTTCGCGCGAGGCGGCGTGCCGGTCGATCCCGTACACGGGATACAGGGCGAAATTGGCCATATCAAAGTAGAAGCTTTCTTCCGCGGCACGCGCCTCAAATTTACTTGCGATTGCGGTGGAGCCGACCATCTGAACGCCTATTCGTCCGGGCGCGGCGTGTTGAAACTGCTGCGCGAGTTGCCATCTCGCTCGCCGGACGCGCTGGCAGCCTCGACGATGGCCGCGGCACGCGACGAGGACGATGATGCCATACTCGCGGAGTTCTCGCGCGGGATAGCGGTCGCTGATGTCCTCGCCTTAGACGTCCTCGCTACGATCACGCGACCGCTGGCAACTGTTTTCTCGGCGCTCCTGACGCACGATCCGCTACTCGATTCAATTGTTCTCACCGGGGGTGTCGTGGATGCACTCGAACCGGCCTATTCGGCTAGCCTTGATCGGCAATTCCGCGACCACGGAATGTTCCAGATCACTGAATGCGATTCGTCCTATTTCGCCCGTCGGCTCCGTGTCGTCGCGCCGGGGGACATCTCTGGACTTATCGGTGCTGGCCATCTCGCCGAAATGGCGGAGGAGGGGCGAAGCATCCATGTTTTCCGGTGATCGGATCAGCTTGACCGGATCGAAGTCGCACCTCGCTCTGGTGCGGCCGCCGGGCATGGGTGCCCCGAGACTGGAGCAGGTCCGGACACCCGTGGCGCTGCCGGGCGATTTTGTGTGCCGGACCCTCATTGCCGGCGTCTGCGGGACCGACCTTCAGATTCTGCGCGGCATGCGCGACGATCCAGCCCGGATCCTTGGGCATGAGGGCGTAGCGGTTGTCGAGGAAGTGGCCGCGAAAGCGGATCAGCGCTGGCTGGGTGCGACAATTGCAGTGAATCCAACACCTGAGTGGGGCACCGTTGAACTCGGCCATACTCTCGATGGGATGATGCAGCAGCGCTTCCTCGTGCCTGCTCGGTTGCGGTCCTTGGTCGTTTCGTCGCCCGCGGAACTGGCTGCCGATCTCGCTGTTCTCGCTGAGCCGCTCGCATCCGTCCTAACTTGCGGAGACATTCTCAAGCGGGTTTCGGAGCCGATCCATGTATTGGTGGTTGGACGAGGTACGATCGGACAACTCCTTCGTATTGCGCTCAAAACTGTCTGCGCGTCGGTTCGGGGCGTAGTCGTCATAGGGACGAAAGAGACGGCCGGTATTGAGTACGGGGCATTCGACACTGTGATCCTATGTTCCTCGCGCCAGGATGCGGCGGCCGCCCTCACAATCGGGCTCGACGCCTTGTGCGACGGTGGCATCCTGCATCTCTTCGGAGGTCTCCCATCCGAGGGTCGAGACCCGCGTCTGCCCGGGGTCAATCTCAGCGAAGTCCGCGCGCGACATACCGGCGGACGTGTCGGTTGGCCGCTTACCGAGCAATGCCAAACAACTATCGGCCACAAGCGGGTGGCGATCACGGGGCACCGCGGTTCTTCCAACGCGATGCTGACCCGGGCAATGCTCGATCTCAGCGCCCGCTCCAATACCTATCGGCCGCTTCTTACGATCGTGACAGACCCAAAGGAAGCTGTCCGCACATTACGCAACGCTGTCGGCCATCCGCCGGTCAGATCCTGGACCAAGCTTGGGATCGACTTACGGAAGTGGTGAACTTGAAGGAACGTCCGTTGACGAGCAACGCACATTTGACTGCCGCGCAGAGTACCTATCGACTACAAATCGGGGTCGCGCTGTGGAAGGTGGGCGATCGGGGCCTGGCCGGCTTTGAAACCGCCGCCGCCGCGGGTCTCGATCACGTTCACATCGACTTGGGTGGCCCGAACCGCGGTCCCGATCTCGCAGATATCGGCGTGCTTGCGGCCTTCGGAACGGCATCACGCCGTTTCGGGCTTCCGATCACCGCCCTTGCAGTCAATCGGCTCAACGACCTTGGCCTGACCGCGCCAAAGGGTAGCGAGGAAGCGTCGGAAGTCCGGCGAAGTATCTTGCACGCAATTAGAGTGGCGGACTGTCTGCAGGTGCACAGGATCATCATTCCGGGCTTTCGCCAGAGCCTCGTTCGGACGCCCGAGGACATGGCTAAAACAGCTGAAGTGCTGCGTTTCGCACTTGGTCCTGCCCAAGCCGCAGGGATTACTTTGGCATACGAAAGCGGGCTTGACTCCGAAAGAACACTCCAGCTTCTTCAAGCTGTTGGCCAGCCGGGCATCTGCGTACAGTTTGACACGGGAAATCCCGCTATCTACGGGCATTCTGCGGCCTCCAATTGGGCGCGACTTGCTGATGTCGCCTCGCCGGACGTCCACCTTAAGGATGCTTTGGGGGTGTCGGTCGAGGGGGATTTGCCGCTGGGCGACGGTGTAGCCGAACTAGAGCTTACGTTCACTGCATTCGCACACCAGCCGAGGCCTACATCCTTCACACTCGAGGGCGATTACAGCGACGATTCTGGACCCCGCATCAGTCGCGACCTCGCTCGCCTGAAGATACTCATCAGGAGGTCATGCTGTCGGGCGGTCTGGACTGCCCCGATGAGCGAAGGCACGTCTCTGCTTCAATGTATCGATAGACGGGTGGCTGTATAATGAAATCTATCATTGCGAACGCCTACAGGCTGATTTCTTTCGGCAGCTCAACGATTGCTCGCATGAGCATCCTGTGCGTATCAGCTCTGCTCATTCTATTGATTTATGGCCAAGCCAAACTGTCAGCAGAAGAGAATGGCATAACCCTGCATTATACCTCTGGCGGTTCGGCTGCTGCAATCGCGGCCGCGGGCTTCAACCTCGCTGACGTACAATATGTCGAGCAACTCAATGCGCTCCCTCCCGGGATGAAGGGGCTGATCTGGCTTGATGAGACCAGCGGCGTTACGCCGCGTTTCATCGCCAAGGTCAAGCCGTTCATCGGCAACCCGAAGCTGTTCGGCTTTCGCCTCTGTGATGAGCCTGATATCACCGGCAAGTACCACTCCCCGGCAGTTAGCCCAGCAGCCCTCAAAGCCGAGGCCGACTGGATCAAGGCCAATGTGCCCGGGGCCGTGACGTTCGTCACGCTGATGGACATGGGGTCTTTTGAAGCCCCCCACTTCATGAACACCTTCAATCCCGCCAACACCGGGATCGATTTCTTCGGCCTCGATCCGTATCCGGTACGCGGCAAGGTTTTCGATTTGGACTTCATCGACAGAACGGTCGAGGCAGCCGTAGCCGCGGGCATCCCGCTCGATAAGATCGTGCCTGTGTTCCAAGCCTTTGGCGGCGGCAATTGGAGGACCTATACCGGCGGGGTCAGAGACGTTTATAAACTGCCGACACCGGATCAGGCGAACCAGATGTTCGCCCGCTGGGCCACCTACGCTCCCAATCCCGTGTTTGACTTTGCCTACGCGTGGGGATCGCAGAACGGCGACACCAAGCTTGGCAGTACCAGCCCAGAGGCGCTAAGCCTTCGCGCGGCGTTCAAGGCACACAACACGGCGCGTTCGCAGTAGGCCCGATATCTGTGGACCGTATCCACGGTCACGTTTTAGTTTCCAGTTCGAGATAATAATGCATCACGTCGCCGAGGCTCTGCGGAAGATCGACACGCGGCTGCCAGCCGAGTGCGCGCAGCCGGCTGACATCGACCACCTGCCGCTTCATATCCACCGCCCGTCCCGGCAATTGCGTCAGCGCCGGATCGGCAATCCCAGCCGCGGCGACGAGCCGATCGTAGACGGTGGCGATCTGCGTCTCGCACCCTGACGCCACGTTATAGAAAATATCGTCGGCCCCTGCGAAGCCGATCGCGACCAGTGCACTCGCCACGTCGCGCACGTCGATGAAATCGCGCCACGCGGTCAGCGGACCGAGGGCGATGCCATTACGGCGCCCCACCCTAAGCTCAGTGAGTTGGCTGGCGATGCGGCCGGCGACATGGCGCTCCTCCTGGCCCGGACCGACAACGTTGAAGATGCGCGCCACGCGGCCGTCGATCCTTCCCGCGCGCGTTGCGATCCGCACGATGTCCTCGCTAGTGCGTTTGGTCGCGGCGTATAGGTCGATCGGCTCGGTCGCACCAGTTTCCACCAGCGGCAAGCCCCCACCACCGAGTTCGCCATAGATTGAACCCGAGGATCCCAGCACCAGCACCGCGCCCTGCGCCGCCAGCGCATCGCAGAGATGGCGCGTAACGACAATGTTGTTGGTCACCAGCCGTTCGAACGGTTCGTCGCGCAACGATCCAGCAAGATGGAAGACGATTTCAGGCCCCGTTTCGGCGATCAGCCGCGCCGCTGCGGCCGCATCCGATAGGTCGGTGGCGACATAGGCATAATTCGGCCCGCCGGGCACCAGAGCATCTGGCAGCGGCGCGGCGAGCTCGGCACCGCCGGGATGAATGTGGTGCGTGAAACGTGTCGCGTTGCCCGGCGAACGCCCGACGCCGACCACCCGGCAATCGCCGCGATCGCACAAAGCGCGCACCAGATAGCGGCCGATGAACCCTTGCGCGCCGGTAACCAGTATCGTCCGAGTCACGCCATATCACCCAGGCAATCGCGCACGCCATCGGCTACCGCGATCTCCGCCCGCCAGCCAAGCGTCTCACACGCCAGCGACACATCGGCGACGAGATGCGCGATATCGAGGGTGCGCGATCGGTCGCCCTGCTCCTCGACGATCAGCGCGTCCGGTCCGCCGCAGATCCTCGCGAAGGCGGTGGCGAGCGCGGCGACGTCGGTCCCGGTGCCGGAGGCCATGTTGAGTGTCAGGAGGCCAGCTCCGTCGCGCGCGGCAGCCATCAGCAATCCCCGCGCCAGATCGTCGACATGCAGGTAATCGCGCGTCGTATCGGCCGAGAAGACGCGCATCGGCTGTCGCAGGCGCGCCTGTGCCGCCAGCCGGCCGACCAGCCCGTTCGCGCGCATCCCCGGGCCGTAGACCGAGAAGGGCCGAACAATGGTTGCCGACTCCAGCGCCCCTCGCCGCACCGCACCCGAGACGAGTTGCTCTGCCGCCGCCTTTGCTGCGCCATAGGGCGAGAGCGGCAGGAGCGGCGAGCTCTCCGATACGCACGCGGTGTCCGGGCGACCATAGACCTCGGCCGACGACACATGGACGAAGCGCCGCACGCCGATCCGCTCGGCGGCGGCGAGCAATGTCGCCGTGCCCAGCACATGTGCGCGGGCGAATGCCGCCGGCGCGTGGAACGAGGCAGCGACGGCACTGGGTCCGGCAAGATGGACGACCGTGTCGATCCCCGCGAACAACGCCTCCAGCGCCGGCTGGTCGCAAATGTCGATCGCCCCCGCTTCGCCGTCGATCGGGCCGGCATGCGCCACGCACGCATCCGCGCCGATCCGGCGCAGCACCGCCCGGCCGATAAAACCGTTCGCACCGGTGATGCCGATCACGCCCCCTGCCCCCGTGCGGCGAGGCGGCGGCGCACCGGCTCCGGCAGCTCGTCGCCACTGAGCGCACCCGCCCCGCCGACATGGACCCGCAGGACGCCGGATTCCGTCATTGCGTCGCAGACATAGCGTACATTGCCGCCCGCGACCCGGATCTCGCGCGTGACCTCCCCCGGCCACCATGCTTCGAAGGCGGCATCGCCCAAGAGCAAGGCTTCGGCGGCGGCCAGCTTGACGACGTCATTGACGTCGATCCATGAAGCTTGGTGGCGATATAGCCGCACCACCGCGCCACCAGCTATCAACAGATTGGCGGCATCGACTAGGCCGAGCGGCGTGCCCCGCGGCAGGCTGCTCAATGCGGAAGCGGTCACTACCGCAAGCCCGCTGCCGACCAGGATCGGATAGACCGGCTTCTCGCGATAGGCGGTGAGCAGATCAGGATCGTGCGCGTTCACCTCAAGCGCGCCATAGGGCATGCGGAACGGCTCGTCATGGGCCGCCAGCGTCATCGCCGCGCCGGACGCACGGTGCGCGGCGGCCAGCGCCGCCAGATCGAGCGTGGTGAGATTGTCGGCATACACTACCAGCACGTCGCCAGCGTCGCCCGACAACATCGTCGCTGCGCCGAAATTGCCCTGCGGCACCTCCTCGATCAAGGGAGCTAACGCCACGCCGATGCCGGCGGCGCGCGCGACGAAATCGGCGATCCTGTCCGCCTCACGCGCTGCATCGGCACGGGTCAGCGCGATGAAGATGCGCCGGCATCCGCCACGCGCCATCATCCAGATGTTGCGCTCGAGCAGGCTAACCCCGCCGACCTCGACCAGCGGCTTGCGCCCGACTACGCCGGAGCGCGCCATGCGCTCGCCCTGCCCGCCGGCCATGATCAGACCGGTCCATGCGTCACCGCTCATAGCGGCGTCTCGATGCCGGTGCGGCGCATCGCTGCCAGCGTCGTCTCCACCATGTGCTGTCGGGTGAAGCCGGACAGAAATCGGGCATAGGCGGCGGTCCGCAGCCGCTCGGCGAGGCCGGGTTCGCGGATCATCCGCTCCAGCGCATCGGCCAGCGGCGCCGGCGCGTGCGGCGGCACGACCAGTCCGTCGATTTCGGGCCGCAGGAAATCGCGCACCCCGACATTGTCGCACGCGACGATCGGGCACCCCGAGGACGCGGATTCGAGCAAGGCGGTCTGCAATCCCTCGCGATACCACGATGGGATGCAAGCGATGTCCGCCCCGGCGTACAGCGCGGTGATGCTCGGCTGATACCCGATGAACGCCACATCGGGATAGGAGCGAGCCCGCGCCAGTTCCGCTTCCGTCAGCGCGTCGGCGCGGCCGCTCATCGGGTTCGAGGTGAACACCATGCGATGCGCCACGCCCCGTTCGGACAGGATGCCCGACGCGGCGGCCGCGTCTAGCACGCCCTTGTCACGCAACAGTCGTCCGGGAACGAGTATCGTCGGCCGCGCGCCGACCGCGCGCGCTTGCTTGTAGGGGAAGTCCTCAGGCATGACGCCGCAGCCGCCGGTGACGATCACGCGGTCCCGTGCGACGCCAGTGCGCCTGATCAGTTCGGCCTTGTCCTCGTGATTGTGGACGATGACGATCGCGCGCCGGCTAGCGAAAACGAAGCGGTAGACAACACAGATCAGCCGCGTCGTCAGGCTGTCGCGTTGCGACACCGAGAAGCATGCGCCCAGTCCGGTGACCAGATAGATGGCATGCCGGTTGCTGAACCGAACCCATGGCCCGGCCAGCATGATCGACAGCGCCGACCACAAGATGAACACACTACCCGGGCTGAACAGCGCCGCGCGCGCCGCCATCAACCTGGCGCGCGCCAGCCGCAAGAGGCTCGGCCGCCCGCGATTGCGCGAGAACGGCATGGTCCGCGTCGCGACGTCTGGCGCCAGCGCATCTCGTGCAGCATCGATCGCCGGCCTGGAATCCCAGCCGGCCGTGGCGAGCCCGTTGTCGTCCGGCGACCACACTTCCACGGCGTGGCCCGCCTCGGCCAACGCGGTGCTGACGTGGTTGAAATCGGAAATCCAACGCGGCAGCGCGGTGACAATGACGATAATGCGGCGTACCCTGCGCATCACGCGCTCTCGGTCTTGTGCCGGGCGGCTACGAACGCGGTCTGCGGGCCGCCCATCGGGAGCCACCGGCCTATCCCATAGCGCAGGAACATGTGCAGCCTGTAATAAGGCGCGGCCGCCCAGCCCTGCGCGAGAGGGGCGTGGCTATCCGGTGCCGCTGCGACGCGCCGGCTGCCCAGCACCGTACTAAGCGCAGTCGAAAGCCCGACCGGATAGCGTCGCATCGCGATCAGCTTCAGCCCGGCTGCGTTCAGCAAGCGCACGATGGCCGGCGCATCGAAGAACCATATATGCGTCGGCATGTTCGGCCGCCCGACAAGCCGCTGCCAGAAGGGCGACAGGTTGGAAAACAGCCCGACCTCGAAGCAGACCGTGCCGCCCGGCGCCACCTTCGCCGCGATCGCCCTCAGCGCCGCCGCCGGATCGGGAAAGTGGCTCAGCAGATCGACATGGAAGCTGGTGTCGTAGCGCCCTTCAGGCAGACGGCTGTCCTCGATCAGCGCGCGCTCCACCGTGATGCCCAGCGTGCGTTCGACGCGCGTGGCGCGTTCTTCTGACGGCTCGACCGCCTCCACCATGAAACCGGCCCGGATCGCCGCCGCGGTGAACTCGCCGTCACCGCAGCCGATCTCAAGCAGCCGTCCACGCCGGGTGAATGCCTTCACCCAGCCGACCCGCGCACGTGCTGGCGCGGAATAATAGACGCGGTGGTGATGATCGATCGCCGCGTCCACCGGATGGGCCGGCAACGGATCGATATAAACGACCCCGCACGCGCACTGACGGCCGCTATACTCGCCTTCGCGCAACGCCACCGGACCGGCATTGGTCCGGCAGATTGGACACGCGCCCGATCGTTGCAAGTTTACTTCCCTCCATACCGCCATCATCATACAGGCAGCGGGACGCTTCTCTGACATCTATCTGGATGATGCCGTCGTCTATAAAGGCGTCTTTATCGGCGGCGTTCAGACGAGCCCGATCCGCGCTGGATCAGAGCCTTTTACGCCGACAGGATTCACGTACGGTCTTCCTTGTTGACGACAATCACGTCGATGACGGGCGGCGCGTCGGCGTGAACCGGCACGGCATATTCGGCGAAGTCGGCGTTCGTGACGCGCCCGCTGCGGTTGTCGGATCACCGAGGCCCGATCCGTTTAGGACATTCCACTTCGATCATGCCGGGTGCAATTCGTCCCACTAGCTTGTATAATGAGTACCGACTTATCGGGATGAGCCATAAATGCAGCGCGGAAGACTTGATATGCTTCTGGCCTTTCTGGCCGTCGCACGGGAAGGCAGCTTCACGCGGGCCGCCGCGCAGCTCGGAATTTCGCAGTCCACCCTGAGCCACACGATCCGCGGACTCGAAGAGCGCCTGGGCCTTCGACTGCTGACCCGCACAACCCGCAGCGTTTCGGTTACGGAGGCAGGCGAGCGCCTGCTGCGCAACATCGGCCCGCATTTTGAGGAGATCGAGACCGAACTCGACGCATTGAGCGAGTTGCGGGAGAAGCCCGCCGGCACCATTCGCCTCACCGCCAGTGATCACGCATTCAACTCCGTGATCTGGCCGAAGCTGGCGAAGCTCCTGCCGGACTATCCCGAGATCATGGTCGAGATCTTCCTCGACAACGCACTGACGGACATTGCTGCAGAACGGTTCGACGCAGGCGTGCGAATGGGAGAGCAGGTTGCAAAGGACATGATCGCCGTGCGCGTCGGACCGGATATTCGCTTCGCCGTCGTTGGCGCGAAATCCTATTTCGCCAAGCGGCCACCGCCAACGACGCCGCAAGAGCTAACCGGTCACGTTTGCATCAACCAGCGCTTTTCCACCAATGGCGGGCTGTGGGCCTGGGATTTCGAGCGAGACGGTCGCGAACTGAAGGTGCGGGTGGACGGCCAGATCGTCCTGAATGGCACCGTCGAGATTCTCGAAGCCGCGCTGGATGGTTTCGGCCTCGCTTATGTGCCGCAGGACGTGGCGGAGCCCCATCTCGAGAGCGGTCGCCTTATCCGGGTGCTGGACGAGTGGTCCCCGCCTTGGCCAGGATATTACCTCTATTATCCCAGCCGCCGTCAAACGTCCCCCGCTTTCGCTCTTCTCGTCGACGCGCTTCGACACAAAAGCTGATTTATGTCGGTCCATCACCCAGCTTCGAAGGCTGGTTATAAGGCTCAGGTCGGGCGTTGCCAGCTCGTGGCTCACGCAGACGTTCAACTGCTCGGACTAATTTTCTGAAAAGCGCAGCGTTGCGGACCAGCCTGTGAATTGAAAAGCCCGCGCCCCCGGGAGAGGTCGCGGGCTGTGATCGGCGGGAGGATCCGATCTGGCAGCATTTGTCTACGGCTGCAGGAGCCGAACTTTCGGCGCTGGCCTGTGTTCCACACGGAAAACAAAAAAATCGCCGCACAAGGGTTGGTGACATAGCTGACGTTGCTGCTCGGCAAGGCGCAGCAATCTTGCTAAGATCGGCGGTGGGAGGAGACGGACATGCTGCCGATAGCCCATCCTAGCGTAGCCAAGACGACAGCCGGCGCATCGCTTCCACTCGCCTATTCCACCGCGACGCTCTGCTGGCTCCTGTCCGCCGGCGTCTACATCGCAGCCAAATGGGTTGCTCCCGAGATGCCGCCTTGGGCGCTTTGCTTCTGGCGACTGACGCTCGCCTGCGCGATCCTGCTGCCTATCGTCCATCATCATCACGGGGCGATGCTCGTGCTGATCCGATCCCGTGCGACCGAGGTGCTGGCCATCGGTGCGATCGGGCTGACCCTCTGTCAGGGCATGATCTATACTGGCCTCAACTACACCGACGCGACGACCGCCGGCATTATCATGGCCCTGTCGCCGATCATGACCATGGTGCTTGCCCGCTACGTGCTCGGCGAGCCCCTCGGCGTCTGGAAGGCGCTTGGCGCGCTGCTCGCCCTGGTCGGGATGGTGGTGATCGTAGCGCGCGGCGACCTTACCGCGCTGATGCGGCTCCAGTTCAATCCCGGCGAGTTGTGGATCGTCGGCAGCGCGTTTTGCTGGGGTCTCTACACCGTGCTGCTGCGTCGCTCCAAATTCGCTATCGAGCTTCTGCCGATGGTGGTCCTGCTGCTAGGAGCCGGCGCGCTGGCCGCACTGCCCCTTTATCTCTGGGAACTGTTTTCCGGGGAGCGTTCGGCGCTGCATGCGAACGGCCTTCTGGCACTCGCCTATGTCGCTGGCCCGGGCGGCGCTCTGATGTATTACCTCTACAACCGCAGCGTCGAGACGCTTGGCGCCGGGCGCGCCAGCATGCTGCTCTATCTGCAGACTGTCTTCGTCGCCGTGCTCGCTTATCTTTTCCTTGGGGAAGGCTTGCACGACTACGACCTCGCCGGCGCTGCCTTTATCGTCGCCGGCCTGCTGCTGGCCACCGCGATCAAGCCGAGGCAGCGCACTGTGCATGTCGCGTAGCGAATATCCGCATCGCGTCAGCTATCGCCGCTCCCTACCTGCGTGACGTGCACCTGTAGGATCCTGGCCTTTGGCACTGCAGCGAGTGGTCTCAGGACGCTCCCATCCGCCTCATCGCCCCGAAACATCGTCACGCGCGATGGGCACTTCGCGCCATGAAGTTCGAGCTCAACGAGCTGTGGTCCCCTCCGTGCCCAGAGCGGCCGCTGGTATCGCCCAGGCGCGCAGGTTCACTGGAGCGAGCGTGATATGCCGAAACCCGGGATCGCCGTTCTGGCTCCTGTTCGAGCGTCAGATGCAGGACACGCCTCGCGTCGACTTTTAAGAAGCGCAGGTCGATCCGGGCCGCATTGTTGACGCGAACGTTTGGCCCTCCCTCACCTTCTGAGATACAGCCATAGTGTCGTGGGCGCCAGGATCGCGGTCAGCGCCACCGGCGCGATCAGGGCGAGGACGACCTGACCGAGTGTTGCCCCGCCACCCATCAGCCCGCGCAGCGCCGTCGTCATCAGCGACACTGGGTTGACTTCGACGAAGGCTCGCAGCCAATCCGGCATGGTGCCGGGGTCGACCATGATGTTGGAGGCGAAGACGAGCGGGAACAGGAAGGTAAAGCCGAGCGTCATCACCGTGGTTGGCGTGCGGATCAGGAGGCCGAGCACGATGAATACCCAGCCCATGCCGAACCCGATGGCGATCAGCATGGCGAAGGCGGCAAGCACGCCGAGGATGCCCGCCTCCGGCCGGTAGCCGAGGATCAGCCCGATGGTGAGAATGATCGACGCGGCAATCAAATGGCGCAGGATGTCACCCACCATCAGGCCGGCGAACGGAGACAGCGACCAAATCGGCAACGATCGGAAGCGGTCGAATAAGCCTTTGCCGAGGTCGGTCGACAATCCCATGCCCGAATAGACTGCGTTGAACACCACGGTCTGAACCAGGATGCCGGGTAGGAAGAACTGCAGGTATTCGCCAGGCGAACCGGCGAGCGCACCGCCGAAGACGAAGGTGAAGAGCAGAGTGAACATGATCGGCGTCATCACCAGATCGAAGAGCTGCTCCGGCACATGCTTGAATTTCAGCACCGCGCGCCATCCGAAGACCAGCGCGTTGGAAAAGGCTGATGGGGCCTTAGGTCGGGGGACGCTTTGCAGCCGCTGCAGGGATGTCGTGTCGATCATGGGTTGTCGTCCTTCCGGCTTTCACCCAGGCCCGGCCGGCCCGTCAGCGCGAAGAAGACCTCCTCGAGGCTGGGCTGGCCCATGGAGAAATCCGACAGCTCGATGCCGGCGGCGACCAGATCAGCCAGCGCCTCGTTGGCGGCCTTCGCCGCGCCGGCAAGAACGGAGAGTTCCGCGCCTTCGGCACTGCGTTGGACAGGATGTTCCAGCCGGCGTTCCAGAATGGTCGCCGCCTGGTCCAGCCGTGCAACATCGGCGAGCGCGACATGGAGAAAGCCGGAGCCGGTGGCCGCCTTCAGTTCGCGGCTGGTGCCCTCGGCGATTTTCCTGCCGTGGTCGATGACGGCGATGCGCGCTGCGAGTTGATCGGCCTCTTCGAGATATTGCGTGGTGAGCAGGATGGTGACGCCGGCCTCGGCGAGGCCGCGGATCATGCCCCAGACATCCTTGCGGGCGTTGGGATCGAGGCCTGTAGTCGGCTCGTCAAGGAACAGCACGCCCGGCGTGACGACCAGCGAGGCGGCTATATCGAGCCTCCTTCGCATGCCACCCGAATAGTCCCTCACCTGCTTCGTCGCCGCTTCGGACAAGCCGAAAGCCGCGAGCAGGTCGTCCGCACGAGCCTTCGCGGCGCGACCGCGAAAACCCCAGAGTCGGGCGAGCAGAACGAGGTTCTCCCGGCCCGTCAGGTCCTCGTCGAGCGAAGCGAATTGCCCGGTCATCGCGATTGCCGCACGGACCGCATGCGGAGCCCGCACGAGATCGTGCCCCATCACCGTCGCGGAGCCGGCGTCGGGGCGCGACAGCGTTGCGAGCATCCGCATCAGCGTTGTCTTGCCGGCGCCGTTCGGACCCAGGATAGCGAAAATCATGCCGCGTGGCACATCGAGCTCGATACCATCGACGGCGCGCAGCTTGCCGAACGTCTTGACCAGGCCGCGGGCGGAAATAGCTGACTGGGCAAGACCCGTGGCGGGCACACCCATAGGAGAAGTATCGTTCATGCAATCATCCGGCAGTCGCAAAATGAAGGCCAACTTCGGCGCAATGGCTGCGTCGTCAATTCCTCTGCAGGCGCAGGAGCTTACCGTCTGGCTCATCCTCATGCCATAGGCTCCGACCATGTACCACTACCTGGCCGCTGAGGCTGAAGCGCCGGTCCGATTATATGTCGGACAGGTCCCTAATTATCTTGGGGTTTCACTCGATCACCGCGCAGGCCTGACGATTTCCGGCATCACCGGCAGGCTGGCTTTTGTAGTCGTCCTGTCCGCCGTGGATCATCAATGCCTTGCCTCGTATCGCCGTATCTCCACCATCCAGCTTGACCACGCTGTTGAAAGCCTGGGCACGCAAAACGCCGTCGGGGCTGACCCGCTGATTTGGCATATCGCCCGCGTGCGGGCCTTTCCCAGTGAGGTATCCATGTTCGGCATTCGTCGGATTGAAGTGCCCACCGGCCGAGGCATGGCCGGTCTGATGGTCGCACTTTCCGGTTTCGTGAACATGGAATGCGACCCATTCACCCGCCGGCAGTCCTGTTACCTCCAACGCTATCAGCACGCCCTGCGCCGTCTCGGTCAGCGTGGCCGTTCCGTTCTTCTCGCCAGCCATGTTGACGAATTCGGCTTTCGCGGTCGCGGTGTCCTGAGCCGCTGCAGGCATCGCGACCGCCAGCGCCAACCCTGTTGCTACAACCAATTTTTTCATCGACTCGTCCTCCGGTTGTCCAAGGCATCCAAACAACAAAGGGGTCTCTTCGTTCCATTTGGGAATTGACTTTTTGTGTCCGGCACGGCCGCCACGGAAGCGACACCGACAATCTGTCGGATGTCTCTCCAGTTTACACCCATTCGAAGAGTTGGGCAGTTTGCCAGCCTGCCAGCAGGATGATGAGAATGCCAACGAGCCTGAGAAGCGTCTTTTCTGCGATCGACTTCACCATCAATCCGGCCATCGGCGCTGCGATCACGCCGCCAAGGATCAAGCCGGCAACGGCAATTAGATTTTCTGTCAGCTCTCCTGCCTCCTGCCAATGGCCCGTTAGCAAGGCAAACAAGAAGGTTAGAGATACCGACAACGTGGTGAGGAACTCGGTGGCATTTACCGTACCAATAACGTAGCGGGGCGTCCCGCCAAAACCGAGAAGGCCCGTCGTTACGATAGGACCCCATCCGCCTCCCCCCGCGGCGTCGAGAAATCCACCACCAAGTCCAAGCGGAGGTACCGCGCCTGCAGGGACCGGATTGCTTGGAATCCGCCGGAATGAACGGAACAGGAGCCAAGCACCGACCAGCGCAAGGTATGTGGTCACATATGGCTTCATGATCGCTCCCTCAAACGAGGTGAGCACATAAGCGCCGAGAACGCCGCCGAGAACGCCAAATGGCATCAGCCGCCAGAAAAGCTTCCAGTCGATATTGCGGTGATAGAGGTGAGCCGAACCTGAGGCCGCAGTGGTAAACAGCTCAGCTCCGTGAACTGAAGCCGAAGCGTGTGCAGGAGACACGCCAAACCCCAGTAGTGTTGTCGAGCAAACCACGCCATAGGCCATGCCGAGAGCCCCGTCGACAGCCTGAGCTACAAACCCTACGAGCGCAAAAAGGATAAATTCTTGCATTTCGATCTCCAATAAAGTGCGGGTCGTAATTGGCGAAAGAGGAACCGCTGCCTACAGCGTATGCAATCTATACTTCATGCTTCCACAATTCACCAAACGCCTGGCATCGACAATGGTGACGACGAATGGGAAACTGTCGATCGACGTCTTGAGAGCGATCTCGAAGAGGATGCCGGGTTGTCACCCTCTTTTCTGTTCTGCCCCGATGTCCCGGCTGGAACCGCAACCTCCTCTGACCTGAGGTTTTCACAGGTCCGACGCAGACTTGCAGCTCCACTCTTTATCTGTTTAATTGCCGCCATCCACAGGGGTGCTCCGTATCGTCGGGGCTGAGAGATGGGCTGCAAGCCCGTAAACCCTAGAGCTGATCTGGATAATACCAGCGGAGCGAGGCGGGCGATGTTTTCTGACGCACAGATTTCTCTTTATCCGACAAACGGCGATTTCGTCGGCGTCGTCAATATCTTCCGCCCGAGGGCCATGTCACGATCGACCTCACGGTCTCGGCCAACGGCCCGATCCCACGCTGATCTTTCGCGCCGGAGGTCTCGCATGTCCCAGCCTTTCTCCGCCGCGCTGCGAATCGCAGCCTTGTTCGCAAAGATCGGACCGGCCTTGCTGTCGGTCGGCACGCTGGTTTTGGCTTGGGAGCTCTATGCGCGCATCTCGCCCACCACGCTGCCCGCGCCGTCACGCGTCCTCGCCCAGGCCATCCAGCAGCGCCAGGCGCTGTTCGACAACACCGTGCCGACGATCAGCGCCACATTGGCGGGTTTCGCCTGCTCGCTGGCTGTTGCTTTCATCCTTTCGGTGCTGATCGACTTCTTCAAGCCGCTGCGCCGCGCCCTGTTCCCGGTGTTCATCATCAGCCAGACCCTGCCGCTGGTGGCGATCGCTCCGCTGGTCGTGCTTTGGTTCGGCTTCGGGCTGACGCCGAAGATCATGCTGGTCGCACTCGTGACTTTCTTTCCCATGCTGGTCGCGCTGGTGCAGGGTTACGATTCGACGGATCGGGACGTTTCGGCGCTTCTGAGTTCGATGGGCGCTTCCCGCATGCGCATTTTCCTGCTGGCCCGCCTGCCCTCCTCACTGCCCTATTTTTTCGCCGGACTGCGCATCTCGATCACCTATGCCGTGGTGGGCGCCATCTTCGCGGAATATGCCGGTGCTGCCAAAGGGCTCGGCATCTACATGCTCAACGCCAAGAACAATTTCCGGCCCGATCTCGTGCTGGCGGCCGTGCTGGTCAGCGCCTTGCTCACCCTGGTCCTGTTTGCCACTACGGTGCTGATCCAGCGCGCCGCCGCGCCATGGGAGCGGCTCGATGGCGCACGAAAATCATGAGCAGGCGGCTGGAGCTGCGCCAAGTCAGCAAGCGTTTTGGCGACATCGACGTGCTTGCCGGCATCACCCTGCATGTCGAGCCGGGCGAATTCGTTTCAATCCTCGGCCCCTCCGGAGCCGGCAAATCCACGATCTTCAGATTGCTGACCGGCGATCTCGATGGCTACGGCGGCGGGGCCGACGTCGACGGGCGGCCACTGGCCGACGTGCGCCGACCGTTTGCCTTCATGCCGCAACGCGATGCCCTGATGCCCTGGCGCACGGTCATCGACAACACTGCACTCGGTCTCGAGGTACAAGGCATGTCCCGCAAGGCGGCGCGCGGCAAGGTGGCGCCGCTCTTCGGCGAATTCGGCCTTGCGGGCTTCGAGCAAAAATATCCGGCGCAGCTATCGGGCGGAATGCGCCAGCGCGCCGCGCTGTTGCGTACCGTCGTGCAGGATCGCGCCATGCTGTTGCTCGACGAACCGTTCGGCGCACTCGACGCCCTCACGCGCACCGGCATGCAGCGCTGGCTTCAGACGATGTGGGACCAACACCGCTGGACCATCCTGCTGATCACCCACGATGTCCGCGAGGCGGTCTTCCTGTCCGACCGCATCTATGTGCTGAGCGCCCGCCCTGCCCGCGTGCTGCGCGAAATCGCCATACCTCTTCCGCGCCCGCGCAAGGATCTTGCCTCGCCGGAAGCCAGCGCCATCGAAGCCGACATCCTCGATACCCTTCTCGATCCACAGCTCGCCCAAAGGACATGACATGCTTTCCAGACGCCTCTTCATCACTGCCGCATTGATCACCGGGCTCGGACCCGTCACGTCCGTCTCAGCCGAGCAGACTGTCACCGTCGCACTCGATTGGACGCCGAACACAAATCATGTCGGGCTCTATGTCGCCCGGGCGAAAGGCTTCCACGCCGAGGCGGGGCTCGACGTGCAGATCCTGCCCTACAGCGACACTGCGGCCGGTACGCTGATCGCCAACCGCGTGGCCGATTTCGGTATACTGGGATCCATAGGATTGTTCACCCAACGCACGGCCGGCGCCGACCTCGTCGCCACCTACGCCATCGTGCAGACAGAAACCGGCAGGCTGGTGTTCAACGCCGACCGCGCCGATATACAGTCCCCCAGGGACCTGGACGGCCTGACCTATGGCGGTTTCGGCAGCGCCTGGGAGAATGCACTGATCGGCACCATCATCCGCCATGATGGCGGCGAGGGCAAATTCGAAACAGTGACGCTGGGCACCTCCGCCTATGAGGCCTTGGCCAATGGCGCAGTCGATTTTACGCTCGAAGTCTACACTTGGGAGGGGATCAAAGCGGAACTTGACGGCAAGGCTCAGCGCGCCTTCCGTTACGCGGATTTCGGCGTGCCCGACCAACACACCAATTTCATTGGCTCGAGCCGGGCCTATCTCGAAAAGAACAGGGACACGGCAACCGCGTTCATCGCCGCGACCAGGCGCGGCTACGCCTTCGCCGTCGAACATCCGCAAGAAGCGGCTGATATCCTGATCGCAGCAAACAGCGACGTGCTGACCGACCGCCCGTTGATCGAAGCATCACTGAAGGCGCTGGTCGACGGCCACTACCTGCAAAGCCCGGCCGGCGCGATCGGCACGATCGATCCCGCAAAGATGGAGGCTATCGGCGACTACTTGTTCAAGGCCGGCGCCCTGCGCGACAGCGATGGGAACCCGGTCGGCGAACGACCCGATTTCGCGGCCTATTACACCAACACCTATCTGGCCGGCGAAAAATGAGCCCGCCGCGGCGCATGCATCTCAATGCCGTGATCCTTGGCCCGGCAGTCACGAGGCCGGTTGGCGTATGCCTGAAAAGCGACCCGCTTGCCTCGACTATTGGGGTCGACCGCAAAGCTTCATCGATGACGTGATGCCTTTGCTGGAGCGTTCGGAAGTTTTCGACGCTGGGGGTAAGCGCACCCTTCGCGAGCGATACGGCCCTCCAAGTCTTTAGGTCTAGAATCGAACTGGTCGCGCGTGGTGGTGCTTACTCACGACCGGGCGCGGCTCCGGACTGACGTGATGGCTTCGTGTCGCGCTTTGGCGTCAGTTTCGCCCCGGATTGGTCGTTCAATCGTTTTTTGAGGATGTCAATGAGGCTGATGGTGACCGCTATCACCGCAGGGCCGAGGACGAGCCCGGATGCTCCAAAGAGAACGATGCCACCGATCGCGCCGATAAAGGTCACCACTGTGTGGAGCCGCAGCCGGCTCCCGACAAGCATCGGATAGAGCAGATTGTCGATGCCGGCGACGATGACGCCGCCCCAGATGGTTAGTATCGCGGCGCTCGCCCAAGCCCCTTCCAGCGCGAGATAGATCGCTGCCGGCACCCAGATCACGAATGCGCCGAGCACTGGCACGATGGCAAGAAGTCCCATTACCAGGCCCCAGAAGACCGGCGTGGGCAGGCCGAGCCACCAGAACATCAGGCCGCCCAGCGTTCCCTGCACAGCGGCGACAAAAACGGTGCCTATCACGATCGCATGTACCGTCTCGGCAAGGCGGGACAGCATGTATGCCGTCTCCAGTGCACGCAGGGGCGAGAGACGCTCGATCCCCCGCAGGGCGGATCCACGGTCCCGCAGAAAATAGAACAGCAGATAGAATGTCAGCACGAACATCACGGCCTGATTGATCGAGCCGCGCAACAGCGATGTGCTTTGTCCCGTCAGCCATTGTACAAATGCGGCGATCGTACCGGCCGGATCGATTTGGTTCTCAACCCACTGGGCAACCGCCGAAAGCCTGGGATAGCCCGACAGGAACGCATCTGTGTTCCATCCCCGGATGACCTCCTCCATATAGGTGGCGCCGTTTACCGCCTCGCGAACAAGCTGCTGTGCCACGAAGATGAGCGGCAGGCCGACTGCAACCGCCGCGATGCTGACCGACATCAGTGCGGCCAGGTTCTGGTTCCTGAGCCTTTCCTCGACCCGTCGATGAGCCGGATACAGGACGATTGCCAACACCAGCGCCCAGGTCAATGCGGGCAAAAAAGGCAACGCCAAGAGATAGCAGACATATAGACCGATCGCCGTCGCGGCCACGATGCCGAGCAATTTCATTTGTTTCATATCGGGCATCTGTTTCAGGTCGGGCATCTCTCGCCGCCTCGCAAACCAAGCGAGCCTAGTGGATTTCCTGACAAAATGGCAGCTTCCGTCGCCGCACCCTACGACTAAGCCGCTTTCGAGTGTGACGAAATGGCCGGGACATCTTCCCGCTCTTTGGGCTGGTTATGCTGATTGGGCGCCCGTGCGCGCTGCCAGCACCGCGGCCTGCCCGGTCGCGGACACTCTGACCTACGGCGGTTCTACAGCTCGCTCGCGGACTCGCAGCTTCACATAACAATAGAAAAAAGGCCGGACTGTTAAAGTCCGGCCAGGCATGAAGGTTCAAAACCTCCAGAGGGGAACGCGCCGGACGCAATGGGAGGAAAACATCCGACGCAGTGCGTATATGGGTCGGCACGGGTGACGTTTCAACGAGATGTGGTGGGCCACATCAGCCGCTCCATAGAGCCACGTGGGCGGGTTCAATCGTCACGGTCCGTGTTTCAGTTTTAGCGTGACAGACATACGACCGGTGCGTCGGCCCGATCAAAGAGGTCGCCGCCTCGGGTCAGGCGAGGAGTGTCCGCGGGACACTCCTCTTTTTTTACTCCGAGAGCGTGAATGGAGCCGTGTATTTGTCGACGTTGTCCTTGGTGATGAGAAGGCAGTCAAACAGCTGCTTCTCGGTCGGCGCGCCGGTTTTGCCGGTCTTTATGAACGAGTCGGCCTGTTGTACGGCCTTCGCCGAATAGACGGCCACCGGCTGGAGCACGGTGTACTGCAAGTCGCCCGCCTTGATCGCGGCGACGGCGTCCGGAGAGCCATCGAAGCCGCCGACCTTGATGCTCGACAGCTTTCCGGCTTCTTTCAGCGCGGCGATCGCGCCGAGCGCCATCTCGTCATTGCCGCTCGTCACGCCGATGATATCGGGATGGGCCTGCAGCAGGCTCTGCATCTTGTCGTGGCCTTGGGTCCGGTCCCAGTTGGCGACCTCCGAGCCGACCTTCTTGAGGTCCGGATACTGGCTGATCACGGTCTCGTATCCGTTTGACCGGGTGGCGGCGTTGTTGTCGGACGGGGCGCCCAGAAGTTCGACGTAGTTGCCTTTCTCGCCGATGTTAGTAACCCATTGCTGTGCCCCCAGAGCGGCGCCCTGTGCGTTGTTGGAAACGAGCTGCGCCTTGGCCAGACCTTCCTGGTTGATCTCGGCGTTGACCAGGAAGACCGGGATGTTCGCGGCAATCGCCTTCTTCACGGCGCCGATGGATCCGCTGGCATCGGCAGGATCGAGGATGATCGCCACGGATTTGTTGGTAATTGCGGTGTCGATCAGTCTGCTTTCCGTGTTCGTGTCGGCTTTCGATGCGCCGACAGTCGCGGTGTAGCCGAGCTTTTCGGCCTCGGCCTTGGCCACATTGCCTTCGGTGAGCCAGTACGGGTTGGCGGGATCGATGACGATGATCGAGATGAGGCCTTCGGCCGACGCTGCGCTTACCGACCCCGCGAGTACCGGAGCGGCCAGCGCAAAGGCCGTGAGCATTAGAGTTCTTGCCTTGCCATACATGAAATTTCCTCCTTGGTTAGCGATGGTACCGGTCAACCGGCAGTCTTCTCGTGAGCGGGATCGGCCGTTCGGGCCTTGCCGGCTTGTTGCGGAGAAGTCGAAGGGCCGCCGGTCGAGCTCGGGAGCTTTACGCGACGGCGATACTGAATGGCGTTGAGCAGCACCGCCAGCACGATAACCGCGCCGGTGAACACTGTTTGCCAATAGGCGGACACGCCGATGATCACGAGGCCATCGGAGAGGAAGCCGATGACGAAGGCCCCGACCAGCGTGCCGCGGATACTGCCTCGACCACCGGTGAGTGCCGCGCCGCCGATGACGACGGCGGCAATGGCGGTCAGTTCGTACGAGTTGCCGGCGGTCGGCCCTGCCGAGGTCAATTCCGAGGACAGGATGAGGCCGGCCACCGAGGCGCAGATGCCGGACAGCATATACACCAACACCTGCACTTTTTTCACCGGCACGCCGGACAGTTCCGCGGCGCGCTCGTTGCCGCCGGACGCATAGAGCCACCGGCCGAAGGCCGTGCGATTGAGGATGATGCTGCCGATGATCGCGATGACCACCATGACCAGCACGCCGATAGGGATACCGAACAGGCGGTTGAAGCCCAGCCAGTCGAAGCCGGTATTTCCCAGTTCCGGCTTGCCGCCGAGATCATTATACGTGAGGCCGTTTGTCATCAGCAGCGCGGCACCGCGCACCACATAGAGCATTCCTAGCGTGGCAACGAAGGCCGGCACCTTCAACCAGGCGATAAGGACGCCGTTGACCAGACCGACCAGTGCGCCCAGCACGCAGATCAGCACCACAACCACCCAAACGGGAGGGAACAGCACGACGCCGAGCGTTTGCAACTGCACTCCCTGCATCAGGAATCCGGCGACGACCCCCGACAGCCCAAGCGTCGAGCCCACCGACAGGTCGATGCCGCCATTGAGGATGACCAGCAGCATGCCGACCGCCAGGATGCCAAAGATGGCAACATGCGAGGCCATGGTAAGGAAATTGCCCAATGAGAAGTAATAGGGCGACAGCATCGAGAAGACGAAGATGATCACGACCAGCGCAAGGAACGCCCGACCCTCCAGCAACAGCTTGGCCAGGCTGAAGCCACCGCTCGACGTCCTTGGGCCGGTGCGGCTACGATCTGGGCTGGCATTGGTCACGGTCTGGCTCCTGTATTCTTCATGACGAGGCAACCACGGCCTCGCCCGAGGCGGCCATGATCTGCTCTTTCGTGACGCCGGCGCCGAACTCGGCCGAAATCCTGCCGCGGCGCATAACGATGATGCGGTGCGCGATACCAAGGCACTCGGCGACTTCCGAGGTCGAGAACACGACCGCGAGGCCCTGGGCGGCCCGCTCCCCGAGCAGCCGGAACACCTCCGCCTTGGCACCGACGTCGATGCCGCGGCTGGGCTCGTCCAAGAGCATGACCTTGGGATTGGTCGTCAGCATCTTGCCGATGACGACCTTCTGTTGATTGCCGCCGGACAGTGATCCGATGGGCGCATTTCCGCCCGCGGTCTTGACGCGCACATCGCGGATGGCGCCCTCGACCAGCGAGCGCTCCCGTGACCGGGACAAGAACAGCCGCGTGACGAAGGCGCCAATGCTGGCCAGCGACAGGTTGGTCCCCACGGACATCGTCTGGACCAGACCGTCGCGTTGGCGGTCCTCGGGCACCAGCACCAACCCCCTTGATATGCGCTCGGCAATGCTGAGGCCGGAGATATCGTCGCCCTTCAGCAAGACCCGGCCGCCCGTCACCGGCAGGCGTCCGGCGACGCACTCCAGCAATTCCGTGCGCCCGGCCCCCATCAGCCCGTAAATGCAGACGATCTCGCCGGCGCGGACATCGAGCGACAGCCGGTCGACGACCAGGCGATCCGAACCCGAGCCATCGGCGATGCTCACACCCTCGATCGACAAGGCGACCTCGCCGAAGGCGTAGCCGGCGGGCGGCGATCCCAGGTCGAAGTTCTCGCCCACCATGTTGCGGACGATCCATTCGAGATCGATGTTCTTCGCTTTGGCCGTGGCCGTGATCGTTCCGTCCCGCAGCACCACCGCGTGGTCGGTGATCTGCAGCGCCTCCTCGAGGTGATGGGAGATGTAGACGATCGAGACGCCGCGGGCGGTCAGGTCGCGGATCACCCTGAACAGCACCTCGACCTCGGTCGCGCTCAATGCGGAGGTAGGCTCGTCCATGATCAGGATACGCGAATCCACCGAGAGAGCGCGGGCGATCTCGACAATCTGCTGCTGACCCAGGCGCAGATCCTGCACTAGGGTCATCGGATCAATGTCTTCCTCGAGATCGGCCATCAGCATTCGCGCCTGACGAGCCTCTTCCGCGAAGTCGACGCCAGTCGCGCCACGCAGCTCGCGGCCCATGAAAATATTGTCGCGCACGCTCAGATTGGGCGCGAGGCTCAACTCCTGATGGATGATCGAGATGCCGCGGTCGCGCGCGTCGACGGTGGACGAAAAAGCGACAGGACGGCCGTCGAGCTCGATCCTCCCCGATGTCGGCGTCTCGACACCGGAGAGGATCTTCATCAGCGTCGACTTGCCGGCGCCATTCTCTCCGAACAGCGTGGTGACTTCGCCACGGCGGATGTCGAAATTGACGCCCTTGAGAGCATGCGTCCCGCCGTAGGATTTCACGATGTCGCGCGCCGCGAGCACGGTGTCCCCTGCCGCCGGCTCGAATTGAGGGGCCGCATTCATTGAACGCTCAGCTTCACGGGCGTGACGAGCCAGCCCTTGGGATTGATCAACTTGAAGACGCCGACAACCGAGATTGTCTTGCCGGTGAGCTTGGTGTTGTCGATGGCCGACAGCACCTGCTTCTTCATCTCGTTGTTCAGGGCTGATCCCGCGTTCTGATACTCGATCTGGTTGGTGAATTGTCCGAAGGTGATCGTGCCCGTGGCATCGCGCAGGTCAGTTCCGTTGATCGCCGGCCCGGTCTGCACCCGAATGACCAAATTGCTGGGAACATCGTCGACCTTGACGGCGTAGATGCCGGACTTTCCCTCACCGACCACGCCGGTGAATTTGACCGAGAATTCGGTACCGACATTGGCCGGCACGCCATATTGTTTCTCGGCCGCCGCCTTGTCCTTGGCGATGGCCGACGCGAGGGTAGCGGCGCTCACCGCGCGCTGCTCCACGGCGGATTGAACCTTCGGAAACTCGGACTTTCCGTATTCTTCGGGGGAAAACGCAGCCTTCCGCGCGTCCTCGGGCGAACCAATTATAACGACTTTGGTGTCGAGAACCATCGCGCCGAGCACAATCAGGATCGCGGCCGCGGCGACCATGCGACGAATGCCCGGTGCCACTCGCCGATTGATTGTGGTGGCAGGCTGCGAGCTCATGGCGCGACGACCTGTGGCATGACGCCGATCAGGCCATGATTGGCAGCGCTGCTGGATTTCATTCCATCTCCTCCCGAGATGATATTATTATCTTAAGCTGAAAAATTTTTCATGCGTTTGCGTCGTTTGTCAATCGGCCCCTCAGAAAGATCAGCGTGCAACCGGCGCCATTGAGAATATCCTTGTCGCGTAGCCGTTGACGGGCCGAGAACCAACAGCCGGTGTTCGGCTGCACGATCGTGTGCCTGCGATTGCATGCGCTGGTAGTCAGCCGACTGCCGGAAGCAAGAAATTCCTCACGAGCCGAAGCTTTCGGAACAGCTAGGTCTCAGACACAAAACCGACCATACGTTAGTGTTAAATTCACGTCAAGATATGTGATATTTTGCCCGTTCTCCGGCATTGCCGGAGAATGCGCACCTATCAACAAAGCTTAATATGCTATTTTCGTGTGGTATTTTTTGAAAACAGCGCATACCCGAGAGGTGTTCGTCCCAAATCCGGGCGCCATCACAATCGCACCAGATTTCTGTCGCTGAGCTGCGCGACAGCGGCATCGAGTTCGTCGGATATCCGCTGCGGGTCCCAGTTGCGCGCGCGGCCGGCAATGGCGGCGATCTGCTTCAAATCGCTCATAGTCAGGGAACCGCCAATGGCCAGCGTCGTGCGCCGCATGACGATATCGGCCAGATGCTCGACGAACTCATTACGAACGATGTAGTCGATTTCGGACGTGCCATAGCCGCTCGCCCCCAGGAGGCGATCTTCATTATCCCATGGGCTTCGGTGGCGGGCGATCGGCAACGCCTTGGTTCCGTACCGCGACAGAAGCTGGTCGAGGCGGCGTTCGTCGGCGCCCGAAGCCGATTTGGCATCGGCTAGCCAGGCGGCCCGCGCCGCAGGCTCGGTTGGAAAACCCTTGCCGCCGCCGATCGGCATCGATCGCGTGGTGACCTTGCGGCCGCATCCCAGCCGGTCGAGCACCGTGTCGGCAACCTCCTCGGCAAAGCCCCGGAACGTCGTCCACTTGCCGCCAACCAACGAGATAATCGCAAACGGACGCGAACCTTCCGGCTCGACGACCGGTGCCGAATGATCCCGGCTGATCAAGCCGGGGACTGAGGCGTCGGATGCGGGCAACGGCCTGATGCCGCTATAGGCATAGACGATCTGATCGCGTCCAAAGGTCAAGGCCGGCATCAGTGCACGCACGCTCTCGAGCAGATAGTCGATCTCTTGCGGCTCACAGCGCACCGTGTCGGGATTGTCGGCCTGGATGTCGGTCGAGCCGACAAGCGCAAGGCCGAGATAGTCGTAGACAAGGCAAATGCGGCCATCATCGGCTTCGAAGTAGAGCATGCGGCCCGCGAGGCTTCGCACCAGTTCGTCATGCTTCAACAGGATATGCGAGCCCTTGGTGCCGCCGATCATTTTCGACGGCGCGCCGAGCAAGGCGTTGACATCGTCGATCCACGGGCCGGCGGCATTGACGACCAGTTTCGGCCGCACCGAAAATGTGCCGCCATCCTCGGACCTGCCCCCGCCTTTTGACTGGCCCCCGCCCTTTGACTGGCCCCCGCCTTTTGACTGGAAAGTCAGCACGCCATTGGACGACGAAACCAACGTCGTGTAGTTGGCGGCCGCGGCGAGGGCATTTGCTGCCAGTCCGTCGGTGATCAGTTCGAGTACCAGCCTTTCGGGATGGCTGATCTTGGCGTCGTAATAGGTGCCGGTGGCGACGATCGACCTGGTCAGTGCCGGCATCTCGCTCAGCGCCCGCCGTCGTCCGACCAGCCGGTGGCGCGGCATGACACGATGCCGCGACCCATAAAAATCGTAGATCGTCAGGCCGATCTTGATGAGGATGGCGCCGCGGCTGCGCGGCGCGCTGGCCGAGCCCAGTAGCGTGCGCAGCGCCGCCCACATGCCCTTGCCCCACGAGAAGATCGGGATGACTGTCGGCAGCGGGCTGACATAGTGCGGCGCGTTCTTCAACAGCAGGTTGCGCTCCAGCGTCGACTGCGCCACCAGGCCGAACTCGCCGGTTTCGAGATATTTCAGGCCGCCATGGATCAGCCGCGATGGCGCAGCACTTGTGCCTGAGCCAAAATCGCGCTTGTCGACGATCAGGCAACTGACGCCTTGCGCGCACAGATCCCGGAACAGGCCAGCCCCGTTGATGCCGGCGCCAAGAATGATGACATCGACGTCGCCCGTCTTGTTCATAAAGGCGAGGCGCCCGATGGGGTCGGCTGAGCCGGGACCGGATGCGCCGGGATCCGACACAGGGTCCGATGCGCCTGCGTCGCCGGAAGCATTCATGATTGAGCCATGTTGACGATGCGCAGTTTTACGCCGGCTCGTTCGAGTTTTTGCGCCTGCGCATCGCTCACACCGTCGGTCGTCAGCACCGCGTCGAAACGGGTCAGATCGTCGAAGACATGCAGGGCGACCTTGTCGAACTTGGAATGGTCGACGACAAGAATGCGCGTGGTCGAGGCAGCGACCATCGCTTGCTTGACCCGGACCACATGCTGGTCCTGGATGAAGGCCGTGGTGCCTGAGATCGCCGAAGCCGAGCAAATCAGAAGATTGGCGCGCAATTGCGCCACGGCATTCTCGCAGACGATGCCAATATAGGCGTTGTAGGTGCGGTGGTACTGACCGCCCAGACAGATGAAGTCGATATCGTCGACATTGGTCAGCAGTGCTGCAGTCGCGACGCTGTTGGTGATGACGGTCAGTGGTTTGATGTCGGGCAGCAGAGGCGCGATCGCGTTCGCCGTCGTCGAATCGTCCAGCATGACGGCCTGGCCGGCCTCTACATAATCCAGCGCCGCATGCGCCAGCGCATCCTTCTCGCCCCTGCCGACCGTCACCCGATAGCGGAAAGCGCTTTCATAAAGGCCGGAAGGCTGAACCGTCACCGCGCCGTGCAGCTTGCGCAGCACGCCCTGGTGCGCCAGTTGGTCGATATGGCGGTGGATGGTCATCCGCGAGACGCCGAAATGCTCGACCAGGTCGTCGATGCGCACCTGGCCGAATTTGATCACATAGTCGGCGATTTCCTCGCGCCGTTCGTCGGCCTTGATCATGCAGCCCCCTCAATGCTTTGCCGCGCCAGCCTTTCGATCTCCGGCCACTGCGGCTTGAGCGATTCGGCAATGCGGCAATAGAGAGAAAACCGGTCCTCGAAAACCGCATTGCGCGCGACGTCGGGCAGATATTCATGGCTCGTCTTGCTGACGGCGCGCGCGCCCTGTTGCGGCGTGGCAAACAGGCCAACCGCGGCACCGGCACAAAGAGCTGCGCCAAAGGCCGCCGCCTCGTCGGTCGACGTGACGATAACCGGCACGTTGAGCACGTCGGCAAACATCTGCGCGAAGGCCGGATTGCGCGAACCGCCGCCGGTGAGCCGCACCTCACGAACTGCAAATCCGTCGCGCAGCGCTTCGACGTGAGTGCGGTGGTTAAAGACGATGCCTTCCAGCACCGCCTTCAGCATGTCGCCGCGGTCATGCCAGCCATGCAGGCCGAGAAAGCTGGCACTGGCGGCATTGCCGTAAGGCGAGCCGAACAGATAGGGATGAAACAAGATGGTCGAAGGCTTGCCAAGCGCCACGTCGATCTCTGCCGCCAGCATCTCGTGGATCGAGCCGCCGGTGCTTTTTGCTTCGTCCTGTTCCGGGCGGCAGAGCGTGTCGAGAAACCAGTCGTAATTCGCCGTCGAGGCCGGCGAGATCGACATGTTGTTCCAACGCCCCAAGTCGATGGCGTTGCGGCAGAACCAGCGCGTGTCGACGCGCGACTCGGTGGAGACTATTTCGTTGATCGAATAGGTACCGGCGACGATGCTGACCACGCCCTCCTCGTGGCCACCCATGCCAAGCGCCGAGGCCGTGACATCATGCAGGCCGCAAGCGACCGGCGTGCCTTCTGCAAGCCCGCTCAGCGCCGCTGCATCGGCTGTGACGTAGCCGACGATGTCGGCCGAATGCGCCACCGGCGGCAAAGCTTCAAACAATGTCTCAAGACCGAAAATGCGCATCGCCTCCGGCGCATAGCTTTGCGCACGCATATTGGTGAACGAGGTGCTCGCCTCTGTCAGGTCGGTGCCGATAGTGCCGGTCAGGCAAAATCGCAGCCAGTCCTTGCAGGCGAGTATGTGCGCTATCCGGCTGAAGCGTCCCGGATCGTGCTCCCGCAACCAAACCAGCAGCGACGACGGTGAGGAAGCGTGCGGCACCTGGCCAGTCAGGGCGAGCGCCTCGGCGAAGACCGGACCTTGCGACCATCTGTCGACGATTTCGCCTGCCCGGCTGTCCAGCGACAATATGCCGGGGCCCAGTGGCCGGCGATCGTTGTCGAGCAGGTACAGGCCATCGCCGTGCGCGGTCGCCGCCACTGCCTCGATGTCGCTGGCCGGCCGGCCGCTCAAGGCAACGGCTTCCCGGATCGCCTCGCTGGTCGCTTGCCAGAGACCGGCCATGTCGCGTTCGACCCAGCGCGCATGCGGCATAGATTGCGCCACCCGCCGGCGCGCCACCGACAATTGCGAGCCGTCGGCATCGAAGATCACCGCCTTCGTCACCGTCAGGCCGCTGTCGATCCCAAGCAGGCTGGACATGGCTACCTCTCAGCTCAGTGCTTGCCGATACGCGTTGCGAATAGGATTTTGGTGCATTGCGCTTGACGACGGCGGGGAAAGCCCGGCGAAGCAACCGCCGAGCACCGATGGGAATTCCGACCAACGGAATCGACCATACAATGGTGTTAAATTAACGTCAACATGTGTGATTTTTGGAAGCATCTTGCGGCGACCAAGGGCCCGTACGAGCGCCGAAGTCCCGAGCTCGCCATCATTGATGCGGCTTTCGCAGATTGTTTTGGATCTCCCGGAAGCCGCTGAACGGCGACCGGGATAAATCGTGGCAGCTATTGCGTAGCCGCCACGACAAGGTCTCACCAGCCTCAGTCGATGTCGAAGGATACGCCCTGGGCCAGCGGCAGCGCCTTGGAATAGTTCACCGTGTTGGTGGCGCGCCGCATATAGGCCTTCCAGGCGTCAGAGCCCGACTCGCGGCCGCCGCCGGTCTCCTTCTCGCCACCGAAGGCACCCCCGATCTCGGCCCCCGATGTGCCTATGTTGACGTTGGCGATACCGCAGTCGGAACCGTCGACACCGAGGAACCGCTCGGATTCCTGCAGGTCGCGGGTGAAGATCGACGATGACAGCCCCGCTCCGACCGCATTGTGCTCGTCGAGCACGGCGTCGAAGTCCGAGTACTTCATCACATAGAGGACCGGCCCGAAGGTCTCTTCCGTCACCGGCGACACCTGCTTGGGCATCTCGACCAGCGCCGGACGAACGTAATAGGCGTCTGGATGGCCATTCTCGACCCGCGTGCCACCGGTCACCTTGCCACCGTGAGCGGCGGCTTCCTTCAACGCGTTCTGCATACTGTCGAAGGCCGCCTTGTCGATCAACGGTCCGACCAGCGCTGATGTCTCCAGCGGATTGCCGACCGAGACGGTTTCATAGGCCTTCTTCAGGCGCGGAACCAAGGCATCATAGATGCTCTCATGCACGAACAGGCGCCTGAGCGTCGTGCAGCGCTGGCCGGCCGTGCCCATGGCGCCGAAGGCAATAGCGCGCAAGGCCATGTCGAGATCGGCGGTCGGGCAGACGATACCGGCATTGTTGCCGCCGAGCTCCAGCACGGCGCGGGCAAAGCGTTTCGCCAGCCGCGGACCGACATCCCTGCCCATGCGGGTCGAGCCGGTGGCCGAAACCAGCGGAACCTTCGGGTGATCGACAAGGATTTCGCCGACGGCGCGGTCGCCGATCAGCACCGACGTCAAGCCTTCCGGAGCATCGCCGAAACGTTGTGCCGCACGCTTGAAGATCGCCTCGCAGGCGAGCGCCGTCAGCGGTGTCTTTTCCGACGGCTTCCACACCACCGCGTCGCCGCAGACAAGCGCGAGCGCGGCATTCCACGACCACACCGCGACCGGGAAGTTGAAGGCCGAAATCACGCCGACCACACCCAGCGGATGCCAGGTTTCCATCATGCGATGACCGGGGCGCTCGGTGGCGATGGTCAGGCCGTAGAGCTGGCGCGATAGGCCGACGGCGAAATCGCAGATGTCGATCATCTCCTGCACTTCGCCGAGCCCTTCGGACGGGATCTTGCCGACTTCGATCGACACCAGCCGGCCAAGCTCGGCCTTGTGCGCGCGCAATTCTTCGCCGAGCAGCCGCACCAGCTCGCCGCGCTTCGGCCCCGGCACCAGACGCCAGGCCTGAAAGGCTCTGTGGGCGGCATCGATGGCCTTTGCCGCATCGGCCGGCGAGATCGTTTTGAGAGAGGCGATCTGCTCGCCCGTCACCGGGCTGCGTACGATAAGATCGCCGCCCGAAAGGGCATCCCCGGTGACGCCCAGTTTCGCCAATAGCCCGGCTGTTTCCTTCGCAATCGTCATTTTCTTTCCCTTTCAGATCCCGTCGCTCATAATGCATGTCGCCCAAAAGTGCGCAGCGGTTTTGGGACAACGACATGCATAAAACAAACTTAAAAGCACGTCGGCCAAAGCCTTGTGCCATGCCGTCCCTGTGCCCGATCGGCACATCAGGCGCTGTCATGGCGTGGCATTACTCGTTTCAGGGAAAAATCGCCACCCCGGCATGGTCTAAGCCAAGGTCAGACCGTTGAACCAGCGATTCGTTCAGCGCGCTGTCTGCGCGGTTCCCCGCACGGCGCCTTCCTTCATCAGCCGGTCAATATGCATGCGGATATGGGCGGCCTCGGCTGCCGTGTTGGCAAGCGCGATGGCGCGGTCGAAGGCGATGCGCGCCTCCTCGCCGCGACCGAGTTGCATCAACAGGCCACCCTTCAGGCCGAAGAAGTGGAAATAGCCGGAAAGCCTTTGTTCCAGCGGCTCTATCATGGCAAGTGCCGCTTCCGGCCCGCGTACCTTGGCCACCGCGACGGCGCGATTGAGCGTCACCACCGGCGACGGCTGCATCTGCTCGAGTAGGCTGTAGAGCAGCTCGATCTCGTTCCAGTCCGTGTCCTCGGGCTTTTCCGCCCGCGCATGCAGGGCGGCGATCGCAGCCTGCACCTGGTAAGGACCGGGCTTCTGGTGGCGCAGCGCCTTGTCGACCAGCGCCAGCCCCTCGTCGATCATCTTGCGGCTCCACAGGCTGCGGTCCTGGTCTTCGAGCAGCACGATTTCGCCGTTCGCGTCGAAACGCGCCGGCGCACGCGCGTGCTGGAGAAGCAAGAGCGCCGTCAGGCCCATGATCTCCGGCTCGGTCTGGAACAGCCTGAGCAGCAGCCGGGCCAGCCGGATTGCCTCTTCGCAGAGCGGCGCGCGGGCCGGCGCCTCGCCGCTGTTGGTCGAATAGCCTTCGTTGAAGATCAGGTAGACCATGGCGGCGACGGCGGCGAGCCGTTCGGAGCGCTCGACCGCACCGGGCGTCTCGAACGGCACGCCGGCATCGGCGATGCGCGCCTTGGCACGTGTGATGCGCTGCTCCATGGCGCTTTCACCGACGAGAAAGGCGCGGGCGATCTGCTTGACGCTCAGGCCTGAAACGATGCGCAACGCCACGGCGATCTGCTGCGTCGCCGGCAGGTCGGGATGGCAGCAGATGAACAGCAGCCGCAATATGTCGTCGCGGTAATGCGCGCCGTCCAGCCGTTCGGCGATATCGGTTTCGGCATCCTCCAGATCGGAGATCTGGTCCTCTTCCGGCAGCGGCGCCTGCTTGGCACGCTTGCGCACCGCGTCGATGCCGCTGTTGCGGCCAACGAAGATCAGCCAGGCTGCCGGATCGCGCGGCGGACCGTTTGTCGGCCAGTTCTTCAGAGCTCGCAGACAAGCGTCCTGGAAGGCTTCCTCCGCCGCATCGAGATCGCGGAAGTAGCGCAGCAGCGCGCCCATCGCCTGTGGGCGGGCGGTGCTGATCGCCGTGCTGATCCAGGTGAGATCGGTCATGCGGAAACCTTGGCGGGATTGAAGAGCGAAACCGGCCGTATTTCGTAGGAGCCGCCGCTCGGGTTGACCTCGGAAAGTTCGCGCGCAAAGTCGACGGCCTCGTCGAGATCGGCGCATTCGAGCGTGTAGAAGCCGAGGAACTGTTCCTTGGTTTCGGCAAACGGGCCGTCGATGACGACCGCTTCGCCCTTGACCTTTCTCAGCGTTGTCGCAGCGGTTGTCGGCAGCAGCCGCGCCACCGGGCCAAGCCGGCCCGCCTGAGCGTATTTTTCCTGCACGCCCAGGAGTTTTTCCATGACGGCATCGTCCTGTTCCTTGCTCCACGAGCAGACGACGTCTTCGGAGGCATAGCAGAGGATAGCGTAGAGCATTGGTGCGTCCTTTTCTCTGTCAAAGGACGAAACAGTAGGACCGATCCCGACATAACGTCGATAAAAAAATTGCGTCCTGCGAGCACAATGAAGGCTTGTGGCTGCTCTGTTCGGTTCAGCTTTCCTGCGCCTTCAACCATCTCAGAACGAGGGCTTCTTCGACATCAAGGCCGGGTATCGATCGCTTCCGCTTGTTCGCATCCGCCATTTCGCTGAGCAGCCGGCCTTCGGACCAGGCTTCGAAAACCTGCGGGTGGATGTAACATCTGCGGCAGATGGCGCGCGTGTTGCCCAGCCGCTCGGCCACCCTGTCGATGACGCCGTTCATCGCCCGCTTCTGTTGTGCCTGGCTTTCGGGTCGTTCGGTTTGCGCAAACAGCGACGCAGCATGGATGGTGCCGCCCCATGTTCGGAAATGCTTGGAGCTGAAATCGGCCCCTGCCGTCCCCCTGATATAGCGGTTGACGTCGTCGGAGCGGATCGGTCGCCTGCTTCCGTCCTCGTCGAGATACTGGAACAGCTTCTGGCCCGGCAGATCCTGCGCCCCGCGCACGATCCTGGCGATCCGGCGATCGACGAGCTTCAGCTTCCATTCCTTGCCGGACTTGCCTTTGAAAGCAAACCGCAGGCTCGAGCCATTGATGTCGACATGGCGGTCGCGCAGTGTGGTCAGGCCAAAGCTGTTGTTGTCGCGAGCGTAGGCGGCATTGCCGACGCGGATCATCGTGTTGTCGAGCAGCCAGACCACAGCGGCGACAACGCGTTCCAGCGGCAGGCCGTGGCGGCGCAGATCGGCGTCGATCTGGCGTCGCAGCTCAGGCAGGCTTTCTGCAAAGGCAACCAGGCTCGAATATTTGACGCCGTCACGCTCCTCCGCCCAGAGCGCATGATACCGATATTGCTTACGCCCACGTTGATCCCGGCCCGTCGCCTGGATGTGACCGTTGGCATCCGGCGAGATCCACACGTCCGTCCACGCCGGCGGTATGGCGAGCGCCTTGATGCGGGCCAAAGTGTCGTCGTCGACACCCTGCCCGTCAGGCCCTTTGTAGGAGAATCCCTTGCCAGCCCTGAAACGGCGGATACCGGGCTCGGCGTCGGTGATGTAGCTAAGCGAGGCTCGATCGGCGGAGGCTTGCGACCCATTTGTCGGCGCCCCTGGAGCAACCTTCCTGCTAGCCGACCGGCCAAGCGACGACCCGGATTTGTCCAGCATGTCCTCTCCACGGAATTTTCCCGTAGATAAGCGACGGATCGGCCGCTGGTTCCGCCATGGCTTCCACAAAGATGCCAGGCTCACCACATCCGCGTTCGAAAAGCAGCCTTCTGCCGATGTTCAAGATCGAGTGTGGCCTCGCTTGCCGTCATGCCTTTTCCAGCACAACCGGAATGACGTCGACGGCCTGCTCGCCGACCTGTCCGCCCGTCGTCTTCAGGACGCCGATGATCGGCGCTACATCCGAATAGTCGCGGCCGTGGCCGACGGTGATGTGATCGTTGCCTGCCCGCATGCCGTTGGTCGGATCAAATTCCTGCCATCCGGTGTCGCGCCCGCACCACACCTTCACCCAGGCATGCATGGCGTCGGCCCCTTCCAGTCGCGGTTTTCCACGCGGCGGAATGGTCCGCAGGAACCCGCTGACATAGCCGGCAGGGATCCCCAGGCCGCGCAGGCCGGCGATCATGATATGCGAAAAGTCCTGGCAGACACCCCGCTTCAGGCTGAAAGCATCGCTGGCTCGGGTCCGAACGGTGGTCGCCTCGCCGTCATAGGTGAAATCGCGATGAATGCGGTTGCACAGGTCCATGGCAGTGCCGACGACAGAACTGCCGGCACTGCTCCGCGCGTAACCCGTTATCGCCGCATCAACGCCGGCATGGTCGCTGGCGGCTAGAAAGTGGTGCGGTGTATCAGGCGATAGCGATCGCACCGCGTCGAGGTCCTCCCGCAGCCGGCGAATGTCGGGCGACACGTCAAGCCCGGGTTCAGGCCGCGAGACCGCGACGCGCGCGCTCATCCTGATGTCGAGCGCCTCATGGGCATCGCGAAACGCGATCGCCGTGACGCTGTTGCCAAAGAAATCGGAAAAATCCGACCGTTCGCTCGGCGCCGGCGCGAAGGACAGCGAAGCGGCGATCACGCGCTGCACGCCCGATATCGTCGGGGGCAGCACGCGCACCTGATGGCGGCCGCCGCCGGCTGCAGCATCATAATCGTAACGCAGATTGAGCCTGATGTCGTAGAGCATGCCCGCCTTTATCCGAACCCGTCCTTAGCCGAAATAGGCTTTGGCGAGGCTGTTGTAGAGGCCGCCGATCTCGGTGGCGAGATCGTCCAGGGCCTTCGCCGTCATGTCCGAGGGCTCCTTGATGGCGATTGCCGTGTTGAGCTGCAGGATCTCCTTCGCCGCCGGCGACATATGCCCTTCGCTGCCGACAGAGGGCAACAACGCGATTTCGGCCTTCAGCCGCTCGAGCTGAAACAGGATGGAGCGCGGGTTGAGCGGATCGAGCACCAGAAGGTCGACCACCGTGCGCCGGCCGGCCTGCACGGGATACTGCCGCCGATGGGTCATGACGCTGTCGCCGATCTCCAGCATCATGTCGAGAGCACCGTCCGGCGCCGCGGCCCTGGTCAACCGGGCGAGCGTGCGGGCGATCTGAATGCCGCGTTCCAGCCGCCGGCCGATCTCCAGGAAGCGCCAGCCGGTGAAGCGGTACATATTCTCATGCAGCAGGCCGGAAAATCCGGCGAGCTTGCGCAGGATGACCGTCATCGCGCGTGTCGCATCGTCGCCCGGCGCCACGGTTGTCGCGAATTGATGAATGGTCTTCGACAGATCCTTCAGCGCCAGCCAGCCGTCGGGCGAGAAGCGGTCGCGGATCTGCCCGGCGCTGTAGACGGCGCTGTCAAGCGTGCCGATCAGCCCCGGCGGGATCGCCGTCGCAACGTCGATGCCGAACGGTTCGAGATGGTCTCTGATATCGGCAAGCAAAGGCATATCCGGGTCGGAGGCCTCGGCCAGCCGCACGTGGTAGGCGCGCAGGATGCGCACCGTGTCTTCCGATCGTTCGATATAGCGGCCGAGCCATGTCAGGTTTTCCGCCGCACGGCTGGGCAGGCTGCCTGGCATGGTAGGGGTGAAGCTGTCATGCTCCTGCGGCAGCAGCGTCTCGCGTTCCACCGGTCTGTCGCTGACCACCCACACATCCGCGGCCTGGCCGCCGCGCTGCATGGCGATGGCGGTCGGGTCGAGCGAAAAGCCGACGCGGGCAAAACCGCCGGGCATCACCGTCCAGCCTTCCGGTGTTCGCGCCAGATAGACGCGCAGGGCTGCTGGCCGCGGCTCAAGCCAGCCGCCGACATAGACCGGCGTGGTCGAAAGCGTCACCGCTTCCTGTCCGACGAAGGCGCCGCCGTCCCGTTCGATCCGGGCTATCAGTTCGGCCCGCTCCCCGGCAACCAGCGCCGAGCCCAGCCTCGTGCAATCGTCATCCTCGAAGGCAAGCCGTGTCGACAGCGCCGGACCGATCACCATGCGGTCGAGGTTAGCCAGCACATGGTCACGGTCCGCGTCCCGCCCACACCACCATGTCGCGACGCTCGGCAGCAGAAGCTCCTCGTTGCGCAATTCGCGCGAGATCTTCGGCAGGAAGGCGAACAGCGCCCGTGTTTCCATCAGCCCGGAGCCGAGCGCGTTGACGGCTGAAACGGCTCCCCGGCGGATCGCCTCGACCAGCCCTGGCGTGCCGATCTGCGAATCCGGCCGCAACTCCAGCGGATCGGCGAAGGCCGCGTCGAGCCGCCGCCAGAGCACGCTGACCGGCACCAGCCCTGAAACCGTGCGCACCATCAACCGGCCGCCGGAGACGGTCAGATCCTCGCCTTCGAGCAGCATGATTCCGAGATAGCGGGCGATATAGGCATGTTCGTAGTAGGTTTCGTTGAGCGGTCCCGGCGTCAGGATGGCGACACGGCCGCCGGTTTCCTTAGCCATGCCGTTCAGCGCGTCGCGAAAGCGACGGAAGAAGCCGGCAAGGCGGTGCACATGCATCTCGCCATAGATGTCGGACAGCGCACGCGTGGTGGCGACGCGGTTTTCCAGCGCGAAGCCGGCACCCGATGGCGCCTGGGTGCGGTCGCCAAGTACCCACCAGCGGCCATCCGGTCCACGGCCGAGCTCGAAGGCACAGAAATGCAGGAAATGCCCGCTGGCCGGTCTGGTGCCGACGACGGGCCGCAAATATTCCGGGCTGGCGGCGATCAGCCCCGCCGGCAGGATTCCTTTCCCGATCAGGCGGTTCGACCCGTAGATATCGGCGATGGTTTCCTCGAACAGGTCGGCCCGCTGAACTAGGCCGGCACTGATCGCGGCCCATTCCTGCTCCTCGATCAGCAACGGCACATGCGCCAGCGGCCATTCGCGCTCATTGGCGCCGGCCTTGTCGTAGACGCGGTAATAAACGCCGGCGTCGCGCAGATACTGGTCGGCGCGAGCGAAGCGCTGGGCGAGCTTTTCAGGCCCCAGTTCTTCCAGCGCCTCGATAAAGTCCTTCCAGACCGGACGGGGATTGCCTGACGCATCGACCATCTCGTCGACGACACCGTCGATCAGCTGGTAGTGCTCCAGCAGGTTGTGCGGCCTGCCGCGTATTTCCTTGTGATTCCCCTTTGCCATGGCTGATCAGAGTCTTGCAGGTCGCCGCAGGTCAAGGGTCATCGGAAAATCCTCAGATGCTTGTTCGTCGCGCAGCACGTAGCCGGACGGCGTATGGCCGCGTGGCTCGAAGCGGGCGAGCCGCCGCGCCTCCGCTTCGTTGCCATTGACAGGGAAGGTGTCGTAGCTGCGCCCGCCGGGATGCGCGACATGGTAGACGCAGCCGCCGACCGCCCGGCCCGACCAGCGATCGTAGATGTCGAAGACCAGCGGCGTGTTGACCGGCAGCGCGGGATGCAGCCCCGATGCCGGTTGCCAGGCCTTGAAGCGGACGCCCGCCACCGCGATCTCCCTGGTGTCGGTCACCTTCATCGGCACGATGCGGCCGTTGCAGACGACGGCGTGACGCTCCGGGTTGAGCCCTTCGGTCTTCACCTGCAGCCGCTCGACCGAGGAATCGACGAAGCGCACGGTTCCGCCGATGGCACCCTGCTCGCCCATAACATGCCATGGCTCCAGCGCTTGCCGCAGTTCCAGCTTGATGCCGGCATGCTGGACCTCGCCGCAGAATGGAAAGCGGAATTCGAGCTGCGCGTCGAACCATTCGGGACGAAACTCGAAGCCGTTCAGCTTGAGATCGTCCAGCACGTCGAGAAAATCAGCCCAGACATAGTGCGGCAGCATGAAACGGTCATGCAGCGACGTGCCCCAGCGCACGAAGCGGCCATCGAGTGGGTTTTTCCAGGCGCGGGCGATGATGGCGCGCACCAGCAATTGCTGCGAGAGGCTCATGCGCGCATTGGGCGGCATCTCGAAGCCGCGGAACTCGACCAGCCCCAGCCGGCCAGTCGGCCCGTCCGGCGAAAACAGCTTGTCGATGCAGATTTCCGAACGGTGGGTGTTCCCCGTTACGTCGGTCAGAAGGTTGCGGAACAGCCGGTCGACCAGCCACGGCAGCGGGGCCTGCCCCTTGTCCGGATGCGGCACCTGCGCCATCGCGATCTCGAGCTCGTAGAGCGAATCGTGGCGCGCCTCGTCGAAACGCGGCGCCTGGCTGGTCGGGCCGATGAACAGGCCCGAGAACAGATAGGACAGCGACGGATGCCGCTGCCATTGCAGGACAAGGCTTTTCAGCAGGTCGGGGCGGCGCAGGAACGGACTGTCGTTGGGCGTCGCACCGCCGACGACGACATGGTTGCCACCGCCGGTGCCGGTGTGGCGGCCGTCGATCATGAACTTGTCGGCGCCAAGCCGTGTCTGCCGCGCTTCCTCGTAGATCGCGGTGGTGGTTGCCACGCAGTCCTGCCAGTTCGCAGCTGGATGGATATTCACCTCGATGACACCGGGATCCGGAGCCACCCTTATGACGTTGAGGCGCGGATCGTGCGGCGGGCCGTAGCCCTCGATATGCACCGGCAGGCCGATCGCCTTTGCCGCGTTCTCGGCCGCCGCGACCAGTTCGAGATAATCCTCCAGCGCCTCGACCGGCGGCATGAACACACAAAGCCGTCCGTCGCGCGGCTCGACCGACAGCGCTGTGCGCACCGCGCCGCCGATCTCGGTGATTTTCTGCTCGACACGGTCCTGCTGACCGGCAACAGCCGTAAAAGAAGCCGCCTGCTGGCGGCGCGCCATTTCGTCGGCGCCTTCCAATTCGGCCGGGGCAGCCTCTGGCAAAGGAGCGGCCTCAGGCAAAATAGCCTCGCGCGCCGGCAATGGTCCGCGCGGCAGCGACGGATCAACCGGCACGATGTAGGGGAACTGCGCCGGCGGCACATAGGGAAGCGTGCCCAGCGGCAGGCGGTAGCCGACCGGTGAATCGCCCGGCACCAGGAACAGCCGGCCGCGCCGCGTCTTCCATTTCTCCGAACGCCAACGCGGCCCCGACGCCTGGCTGTTCCAGCGCTGGACAGGCAGTACATAACCCGACGGCTTGGTCAGGCCGCGTTCGAACACTTTTGCCATGCGGCTGCGCTCTTCCGGGTCTTCCAGCTTCGAATTGGACGGGTCGACATTGTCGGGCAGCTTGCCTTCCTTGAGCAGCCACTCAGCCGGGTCCTCATAGGCTTCGCTGACCATGGTTTTGTCGACGCCGAGTTCATCGGCAATCGTCGTCAGCAGGCTTTCAGCCTGCTTCGGTCCGACATCTGCTTCGCTGTTTTCCCGTGCGATCAGTGACGGATCGCTCCACACCGGCTCGCCGTCGGCGCGCCAGTAAAGCGAGAACGTCCAGCGCGGCAGGCTTTCGCCCGGATACCACTTGCCCTGACCGTAATGCAGGAAGCCGCCCGGCGCGAAACGCTCACGCAGCCGGCGGATCAGCGCATCGGCCTTTTCGCGTTTTGTCGGGCCGACGGCGGCGGTGTTCCACTCGTCCGCCTCGAAATCGTCGATCGACACGAAGGTCGGCTCGCCGCCCATGGTCAGCCGCACGTCCCCGGCCTCGAGCGCGGCGTCGACCTGGACGCCCAACGCGTCGAGCGCCTGCCAGCTTTCGTCGGAGAACGGCTTGGTGATGCGCGGGTGCTCGGCGATGCGGTCGACCCGCATGTCGAAGCCGAACTCGACATTGGCGAAGCTTGCCATGCCGGAAATGGGCGCGGCGTTGCGGAAATGCGGGGTGGCCGCCAGCGGCACATGGCTTTCGCCGGTAAGCAGCCCGGAGGTCGGGTCGAAACCAATCCAGCCGGCACCCGGCAGATAGACCTCGCACCAGGCATGCAGGTCGGTGAAGTCGACGGCAGTGCCGGGCGGTCCGTCAAGCGCGACGAGGTCGGGCTTCAGCTGGATCAGGTAGCCGGAAACGAAGCGCGCGGCGATACCGACGTTCCTCAGGACCTGCACCAGCAGCCAGCTCGTATCGCGGCATGAGCCTTTTTTGGCGGCAAGCGTCTCCTCCGGCGAAAAGACGCCGGTTTCCATGCGCACGATATAGGCGATCTCGCGCTGCAGCCGCGCATTGAGGTCGACGACGAAATTGACGGTGTTGGTAGCGCTGCGATCGATGGTTTGCAGGAACGCCGCCAGCAGCGGTCCAGCCGGCTCCGGCGTCCGGTAGATGGCGAGATCGTCGCTGATCTCTTCCGGATATTCGAACGGAAAGGTCTCGGCCGACGGCTCGACGAAGAAATCGAACGGATTGTAGACCGTCATGTCGGCAACGAGGTCGACCTCGATCTTCAGTTCCGTCACAGGTTCCGGAAACACGAAACGCGCTAGGAAATTGCCGTAGGGGTCCTGCTGCAGATTGACGAAATGGTTGGCCGGCTCGACCTTCAGCGAATGACTGAGCACCTTGGTGCGGGAATGCGGCGCCGGCTGCAGCCTGATGACCTGGGGGCCGAGAACGACCGGCCGGTCATATTTGTAATGGGTCAGGTGGTAGACGGCTGCCAGAATTGCCATGGGGCCCCGAAAGTCGGCGTTTCAAACGAATTCCCCGAACCCTGACACAAATGCTGGCCATTCTCCAAGCAGAGATGTTGCGCTGCACCTAAATTAAGCAGCGTTGCCGGCCTAGGGTCGCTCAGAAAAACGCCTGCAACCCCGTCTGCGCCCGTCCAAGGATCAGCGCATGCACGTCATGCGTGCCCTCATAGGTGTTGACCGTCTCCAGGTTCTGCGCGTGGCGCATGACATGGTAGCCGATCTGGATGCCGTTGCCGCCATGCATGTCACGGGCCTGGCGGGCAATGTCGAGCGCCTTGCCGCAATTGTTGCGCTTGACGATCGAGATCATCTCCGGCGCCATCTTGCCTTCATCCATCAGCCGCCCGACGCGCAGGCTGCCCTGCAGCCCCAGCGCGATCTCGGTCTGCATGTCGGCGAGCTTCTTCTGGAAAAGCTGCGTGCCGGCCAGCGGCTTGCCGAACTGCTTGCGGTCGAGGCCATATTGGCGGGCCCGGTGCCAGCAATCTTCCGCCGCGCCCATCGCACCCCAGGAGATGCCGTAGCGCGCCCGGTTGAGACAGCCGAAAGGCCCCTTCAAGCCCGACACATTCGGCAGCAGCGCGTCCTCGCCGACCTCGACGCCTTCCATCACCACTTCGCCGGTGATCGACGCGCGAAGACTGAGTTTTCCGCCGATCTTCGGCGCCGAAAGCCCCTTCATGCTTTTTTCCAGCACGAAGCCGCGAATCTCGTTGTCGTGCGCCGCAGATTTTGCCCAGACAACAAACACGTCGGCGATCGGCGCGTTGGAGATCCACATTTTCGAGCCCGAGATCTTGTAGCCATTCGCAGTCTTCTCGGCCCGCGTCTTCATGCCGCCCGGATCGGAACCGGCATCCGGCTCGGTCAGGCCGAAGCAGCCGATCCATTCGCCTGACGCCAACTTCGGCAGGTATTTTTTGCGCTGCGCGTCCGAGCCATAGGCATGGATCGGATACATCACCAGCGACGACTGCACGCTCATCATCGAGCGATAGCCCGAGTCGATGCGCTCGACTTCGCGCGCCACCAGCCCATAGGTGACGTAGTTGGCGCCGAGCCCGCCATATTCTTCCGGGATGGTGATGCCGAGCAGACCCGCCTCGCCCATCTCGCGAAAGATCCCGGCATCGGTCTTTTCCTCGAGATAGGCTTGCTCGATCCTGGGGGCGAGCTTGTCGGCGGCGAATGCCGCTGCACCGTCGCGCACCATCCGTTCGTCTTCCGAAAGCTGGTTCTCGATCAGGAAAGGATCATCCCAGACGAATGCATTCTTGTCGGCGGCCATGGCCTTGGTCTCCCAAACTCTTGCACGTCGCCCAAAAGCTTGCCCTGGGTCTGACCCGAGGGTACTTGGCGGATTTGAGATAATGACATGCAAAAACAAAAATCTTGAAGTGCGCGGCTTATCGGCTTCCAGCTCGAAAAAATCAAACGAAATTGCTTCGGCGATCAATGAGCGATAGTAATGGATAATGAACGTGCAGCGCCGCCTTTTGCCCGGTATCAGCGCCCTTGCCGCCTTCGAGGCGGTGGCCCGGTTGGGCAGCTTCACCGCCGCCGCGCAGGAGCTCGACCTGACCCAGGGCGCCGTCAGCCGGCAGATCAAGCTTCTGGAGGACCAGTTCGGCCGCCGGCTGTTCGAGCGCGACAGCCGCAATGTCCGGCTGTCGATGGCAGGCGAGATGTATGCCGAAGCGGTGCGCGCCGCCCTGGGTCAATTGCGCGACGCGGCCCTGGGATTGATGAGCAATCGGCATAGTGGCATCTTGAACCTCGCCATCCTGCCGACCTTCGGCACGCGCTGGTTGATGCCACTCATCCCCGATTTCGTTGAAAACAACCCCGACATCACCATCAATTTCGTCACTCGCATCGGCCGCTTCGACTTCGCCCGCGAACGGCTCGATGCCGCCATCCATTTCGGCCTGCCCGACTGGCCGGACGCCGACTCGACACTGCTGGTACGCGAAGAGGTGGCGCCTGTCGTCTCGCCCGAATTCCTGGCCAGCCGGGATATTGCCACACCCGCCGACATCGGCCGCCTGCCGCTGCTGCATATGGCGACGCGGCCCGGCGCATGGACCGAGTGGTTCGGGCACCAGGGTTTGAGCGCGCCGACCGGACCCGGCATGCAGTTCGAGCAGTTCGGCACCGCCGCCCAGGCCTGCATGGCCGGGCTCGGCGTGGCGCTGTTGCCGCAGGTCCTCATCTCAGGCGAGTTGCAGCGCGGCCAGCTTGTGCCGGCGCCAGGCCGGCCGATGCAAAGCCGCAGCGCCTATTATCTCGTCGTGCCGCACGACAAGCGCTGCCATCCGCCAGTCGCCAGTTTTCGCGACTGGCTGCTGGGCCATGTGCCGCCGGAGAAATAGCTACTTCCGCTTCAACGCATCCGCCAACGCGGCGCCGAACGCGCCCTGTTGCGCCGGCCGCTCCGGCTGACGCTGCGGCGCCGGCGCTCGCGGCACCGGTTTGCCGGCATTGTCGCGAGGTCCCTTCGATGCGCCACCTTCGCCATCCTTGCGCATCGACAGGCCGATGCGCTTGCGCTTGATGTCGACCTCGACGACACGCACCTTGACCACGTCGCCGGCTTTGACCACCTCATGCGCGTCCTTGACGAAACGGTCGGCCAGTTGCGAGACATGCACCAACCCGTCCTGGTGCACACCGATATCGATGAAAGCGCCGAACGCCGCGACATTGGTGACGGTGCCTTCCAGCAGCATTCCCGGCTTCAGATCCTTGATGTCGTCGACGCCATCGGCAAAGGTCGCGGTCTTGAAACCGGGGCGCGGGTCGCGGCCGGGCTTTCCAGTTCCGCCAGTATATCTCGCACCGTTGGCAGGCCGAACCGATCATCGACGAAGACACGCGGATCAAGCGCCTTGAGAGCGGCACTGTCGCCCATCAGCGAGCGGGGGTCACGTCCGCAGGCCGCAACGATCTTTTTCGCCACACCATAGGCTTCCGGATGCACGGCCGAGGCATCGAGCGGTTCGGTGCCGTTGGGAATGCGCAGGAAGCCGGCGCATTGCTCGAAGGCGCGGGGTCCGAGCCGCGCCACCTTCAACAGGTCACGACGGCTGGCGAAAGGGCCCGCCGCATCACGGTGAGCGATGATCGCTTCGGCCAGCGATGTACCAAGGCCCGAAACCCGCGCCAGCAGCGGCGCCGAGGCGGTGTTGAGGTCGACGCCGACGGCATTGACCGCGTCTTCGACCACCGCTTCCAGCGAGCGGCCGAGCCGATACTGATCGACGTCATGCTGATACTGGCCGACGCCGATCGACTTCGGCTCGATCTTGACCAGTTCGGCGAGCGGATCCTGCAGACGTCGCGCGATCGACACCGCGCCGCGCAGCGACACGTCGAGGCCGGGAAATTCCGCGGCCGCCGTTGCCGAGGCGGAATAAACCGAGGCACCGGCCTCGCTGACGATCACCTTAAGCGGCTTCGGCCCCGAATCAGCAGGCATGTCCGACAGCATGTCGGCGACCAGCCTTTCCGTCTCGCGGCTGCCGGTGCCATTGCCGATGGAAATCAACTCGACCTTATGCAGGTGGATGAGCTTCGCCAGTTCGGCTTGCGTGCCCCGCACATCGTTCTTCGGTGGAAACGGATAGACCGTCGTCGTCGCCAGCAGCTTGCCAGTGCCGTCCACCACCGCCACCTTGACGCCGGTGCGGATGCCGGGGTCGAGGCCCATCGTGGCGCGCGAGCCGGCCGGTGCTGCGAGCAGCAAATCCTTCAGATTGCGGGCGAAGACGTGGATCGCCTCCTCCTCGGCCCGCTCGCGCAGATCCCGCATCAAATCGAGCGTCAGGTGCAGCGACAGCTTTATCCGCCAGGTCCAGCCGGCCACCTCCATCAGCCAGCGGTCGCCCGGCAGCTGTCGGCCGATGGCGTAGGCGTCAGCAATCATCCGCTCAACCGGCTTCACCGGGGACGCGTCGTCGGCATCGACCTCGATGTCGAGCGACAGCACCTCTTCCTTGCGGCCGCGCAGCATCGCCAGCGCGCGATGGCTCGGCACGTTGGCCCAGCGCTCGACATGGTCGAAATAGTCGGAGAACTTCGCGCCGGCCTCCTGCTTGCCGTCGACGACGCGTGACCGCATGAAGGCGCGCTCCTTCATGTAGGTCCGCAGTCTGCCGACCAGATCGGCATTCTCGGCGAACTGCTCGGACAGGATATCGCGCGCGCCCTCGAGCGCCGCCTTGGCATCGGCCACCTCTTCACTGATGTAGGCCAGCGCCAGTTCGGCGGGCACCGCCGCGCGGTCGGCGAGGATAGCCTCTGCCAGCGGCCCCAAGCCACGCTCTCGCGCGATCTCGGCCTTGGTCCGGCGCTTCGGCTTGTAGGGCAGATAGATGTCTTCGAGTTCCGCCTTGGTGACGGCCGCCGCGATCTTGGTTTCAAGCTCTTCAGTCAGCTTGCCCTGCTCGCGGATCGAACCGAGAATGGTTTCGCGGCGCGCGTCGAGCTCGCGCAGATAGGCGAGCCGCTCGGCAAGCAGGCGCAGTTGCGTGTCGTCCAGGCCGCCGGTGACTTCCTTGCGGTAGCGCGCCACGAACGGCACCGTCGCACCTTCGTCCAGCAGCCCGATCGCCGCCGCGGCCTGTTCGGGCCGCGCAGTGATCTCGGCTGCGATGATTGCTGCGATGCGCTTGATGTCGGATGCCATGTCGTTCCTGCTGTCCTGTCGAAAAGAGCGGCGACCATAAGCTCAGAGCGTCGCTCCGCCAACCGCGGCGTTTTCGATCACCCTGACAGGTCCACAGGAAAGCTGCCATCGCGGTCAGCCTGGATCGGCTCAGACCATCCGGCTCAGTGCCTCGAAGAAAGCGACCATATCGACATCGAGCGGCTCGTCGACTGGCTCCGGCTGCGACGACATCTTTGCGATGACGACCTCCGCTTTCGGATCGACGTAGAGCCACTGGCCGTGGATGCCGATGCCGCAGAAGCCGCCGCTGGCCGCGCCCGTCTGATACCATTTGTTGCGGTAGCGGCCTTGTGGAAAGAGGAACGCCATGGTGCCACGCTGCCAGGCCGCGGTGTCTCCGCCTGTGCTGACAGTGTCGCGCACCCATGCTTCCGGCACGATGCGGCGGCCATTGGCCGTGCCGCCTTGCCGCATCATCTCGCCGACCCGCGCCAGATCGCGCGGCGTCACCGAAATGCCGCCGGCCGTGCGCGCAATGCCCGCCCTGTCGACTGTCACCGCAGCTTCGCTGGCTGCGCCGAGCGGCAGCCACAATTTCTCGTGCATCAACTCGGCGAAGCGCTGGCCGGACGCGCGTTCGAGCAGGATGCCGAGCAGGTCGGAATTGGGCGAGCGGTAGCGGAAGGTCCGGCCATGCGGCTCGGCAAGGCGCTGCAGCGTCAGGATGAAGTCGGCCAGGCCTTCCGTGCCGCCACCCGGATTCCACAGCGTCGCACGGCGATAGCGGGCAAAGGCGCTCTCCGGATCGAGATAGGCTTCTTCGAAGTCGAGGCTGACGGTCATGTCGAGCACATGCCGCACGCTGGCATCGCCATAGGCCGAGCCGGCGGCTTCCGGCAGATAGCGGGTCACCGGGCCCTGCGGATCAAAGATCCCCTCGCCTTCCAATATGCCGGCCAGAATGGCGGTCAGCGATTTGCTGATCGAGAAGATGATGTGGCGGGCGCCGAACTCCATATGCGGTGCGAACCAGTCGGCGACGATATTGCCGGCTTTCATGATCGTCAGCGCGTCGGTATCGGAACGCGTGAGAAAGGCGGCCACGGTCTCCGGTCCACCAGCTAGAGTAACCTTTTCGTCAAGCAGCCCGCCGAAATCCTGAACCGGTATTTCGCCATTGCCCGGCACGGCTGGCACGCGTGCGCTCGGCACCAACTCGCCAACGTTCTGGAACGACCACCGGCTGAACGGGCTTTCGCGCCAGTTGCCGAGCAGCACTTGGTTGCGGCCAAAGCCATATCTGGTCTCGAACGCGGTCTTGCCGGTCATGCGTTTCCTTCCGGTTTCTTAGGAACTTAGGCCAGCGCGGCGGCGATCGCGTGCACGGCTTTCATCGTCGCCACCGAGTAGGCGATGTTGGTGAAATCCGGGTAGCTCGAAAGCTTCACCACGGTCGTTCTCGTGTTCCAGTCGATATGGATCAGCTGCCCGAACACGCCCCGGCACATCAGCGCGCGTGAGCGCGGGTCTTCGATCCAGAATTGGTTGCGGTAGCTGCCTTCCGGCAGGCTGGGATTGAAGTCCGGTCCATGCCTGCCGTTGCGCGTCGCTTCGATCCAGTCGGCCGGCACCACACCGCCGCCATTGTCGAGGATCAGCTGGCCGAAGCGGCCATAGTCGCGCAGCGTGGCGTTGAAGCCGCCATCGGCGACGGCGTAGCCGGCGCTGTCGACGGTGAAGCAGGCGCTTTCATCCGCCCCGAGCTTTTGCCAGAGTTCTTCCGAAACCAGCTGCGCCAGCCGCTTGCCGGTTACCCGTTCCATGATGAAGGCGAGCACGTCGGTCTCGATCGAACGGTATTCGAAGGCAGCGCCGTGCGGCCGGCTTGTCTCCTTGAGCCGCAGGATCAATTCGAACATATGCGACGGCCATTCGAAGGCCGGATCGCTGCCCGGCGGCACCGGTTTCCAGCCGCTGGCGACATCGACCTGGCCGATGTCGGAATAGCGGTCGGTGTATTCCTCGGAAAAGCGCACGCCTGTCGTCATATCGAGCACATGCTTCACTTTTGCGCCGGCCCAGCCGGTGGCGCCGAGTTCCGGCAGATAGGTCGTCACCGGCGAGGCCGGATCGATCAGCCCGCGCCCGGCCAGTATGCCGAACACCGAGCCCGTGACCGACTTCGCCATCGACTGCGACAGATGCAGCGTGCGCTCGGTCATGCCGTTGAAATAGCGCTCATAGGCGACCTTGCCGTCCTTGAGCACGAGAAGCCCGTCCGTATAGGTTTCGTCCAGCAGCCCGGCCAGCGTCGCAGACTGCCCCGTGCTGTCGCTCACCGGCAATGCATCGAGATCGATTTCAGCTCGCTCGAACCGCTGGCGATGGCCATTGCCGCGCCAGACTTCGACGGTCGGCAGAATTTCGCGGATGTGCTGGAACGCCCACCGATTCCAGGGTTCCCTGTCCCAGTCGAGCTTCGGCGGCACCATCTTGGGCGGCGAGCCCTGCATGATCGGCGGCATCGGTTCACTGTTACGGTAGGAGGTCATTGCATGCTCCGGGAAGTGTCGTCCCGCGGTGTCCCGACGGTTTTGCTTTCAGTGCGGTCGTGCCGTCCGTCTAGTTTCGGCCGACGCGTCTTTTCTCCGTACCAGCCACCAACTGCTTTCTCATAGGCCATGCCGGCGCGGAACACATCTTCGTCGCTATAGGTGCGGCCGACGATCTGGATACCGGTCGGCACGCCGTTCTTTGCGTGGCCGGATGGAACCGACAGCACCGGACAACGGCTCATCGTGTTGAATGGCGTCGTCATCACCCAGCCCAGCGAGGGATTGACCAGCTTGCCGTTGATCCTGATCTCGTCTTTCGATTGGTCATAGTCTGCCGGCACCGACGGCAGAGCCGTGGTCGGGCAGATCAGCACATTGTACTTTTCGAGCAGCGGCCCGAGCGTCATGTACATGCGGCCAGCCACTTCCAGGCTGCCGACGAAATCGGTCGCCTTGGATAGTGCTCCCTCCTCGGCGAACTTGCGGGCGTAGGTCGTCATCTCGTCGGCATGGTCGGGCAGCAGTTTCGACAGGAACGCACCGAACAAATGGTTCAGATAGGCGAGCCCGGCCTCCAGGACCTCTGGTCCCCAGCCGAGATCGACCTCCTCGACCTCGGCACCCAGCGAGCGGAACACGTCGAGCGCTTTCTTCGTGTTCTTCACCACTTCCGGATCGACCTCGAAGCCGCCGAGATCCATCGAATAGCCGATCTTCCAGCCCTTGATCGGCTTGAACCTGGTCGGCAGCGTCAGCTTCGGCCGGAGCGACGCTATGTCCAGCGGACTGGGACCGGTCATGACGTTCTGTAGCAGGATCGCATCCTCCACCGTGCGTGCCAGCGGCCCAGTGTGGCAGTAGAAGTCGAGATTGAAGGGCGGTCGTCCGGGTTGCGGCCATAGGGCGGCTTGTAGCCGACGACACCGCAGGCCGATGCCGGGATGCGGATTGAGCCGCCGATGTCGGAACCTGTGGCGATCGACGACTTGCCGGAGGCGAGCGAGGCACCCGAGCCGCCCGACGAGCCTCCGGGTGTGAACTTGGGATTCCACGGATTGCGGGTGACACCCCATAACCTGGACCATGTGTAGGTCGCGCAGGAGAACTCCGGCGTCGCCGTGCGTGCATGGACGATGCCGCCCGCCTCGATGATGCGTTCGTTTATGGTCGAGCTGGCGTCGGCAACGAAATCCCTGGTGATCAGCGAGCCACCGGTGGTCGGCTTGCCCTTGATGTAGCTCTCGTCCTTGATGCCGATGGGCAGGCCTTCGAGCGGGCCTGTCTTCTTGCCCTTGGCGTATTTCGCCTCGGCTTTTTTGGCCAGCGCCATCGCCTCGTCGAAATGTGTGTTGGTGAAAGCGTTGACCGTGTCCTTCGTCGCCTCGGCCTGGCTGATGACCGCTTCCATCAGTTCGACCGGTGAGAGCTTCTTTGCCTTGAAGCGCTTCAGCGCTTCGGTTGCCGGCATGTAGCAAAGATCGAGATCGGACATGGGAGGCGCACTCCAGGCGCGTCGGAAGACGGCCCGACGCTGGTTCTTGTCGAAGGCAATCCCTTGATGGATTCAAACAGGACCCGGCAGCCATGGCTGCCGGGTCAATGGTACTGCGATCACTTCTGCAGTTCGGTCCAGATCCTGGTGTAGAGTGCCTGCACCTCGGGCGCGCAGTTCAGCATGAACTTGCCCTTGTCGACGAACTCGGCGGGGATATTGACCTCCGGCGCCGTTTTCATGTCCTCAGGCATGAAGGCTTCCGATCCCTTAATGCCGTTGGCGTAGCGCGCGAAAGATGAGATCATCGCGGCGTTCTTTGGATCCATGATGAAGTTCTGGAACAGCTTGGCGTTTTCGACGTTCTTGGCGTCCTTCAGCACCGCGAGATTGTCCATCCAGATCGGATAGCCCTCCTTCGGATAGCCATAGACGATGTCCTTGTTCTGCAGGCGGGAGCGGAAGGATGCGCCGTTCCAGTCGACGCTGGCGGCGAAGTCGCCCTTGGCGAACTTCTCGACCGTGCCGTAGTCCATGGAGATCCATTTCGGCTTTGCCGCCACCAGTGCATCGCGCACCTTCTTCAGCACCTCCTTGTCGCCGGTGCAGGGCTCGCCGCCGACATATCTGATGGCGAGATGCATGACATCGGCCATTTCGGGAACGACGTTGATCTTGCCGACCAGTTCCTGCGGCGGGTCCAAGAAGATGGCCGAGGTGTTGGGATCGCCCTTGTAGACCGAGGTGTTGACTGTGACGCCTGTCGTGCCCCATTGCCACGGCACGGTGTATTTGCGGCCCGGATCGAAAGGAACGTCGACCCATTTCGGGTCCATGTTCTTGAAGTTCTCCATCTTGCTGGGCTCTGTCTCCAAGAGCAGCCCTTCCTGGATCCAGATCGGCACGAAGCTCGCCGAAGGCACCACGATGTCGAAGCCGCTGCCGCCCTGCCTGATCTTGGCGAGCGCCGTGTCGTTGGAATCGTAGTCGGTGACTGTCACCTTGACCTTGTATTTTTCCTCGAATTTCTTGATGAGGTCGGGGCTGGTGTAGTTGCCCCAATTGTAGATGTTGAGTTCGCCGTCGGCGCGGGCGACACCCGCCGAGGCGAACAGCGCGGCGCTGAGCGCCGTCGCAGTCAGTTTCCAATTCATCGTTTCTCTCCTGTCAATCCTGATCCTTTTTCCTGCTGATGAAAAAGAAGACGGTGACGATCAATATTGAGATCAGCAGGAACACCGTCGAAATCGCGTTGATTTCCGGCGTGATAACGCGCCGGAACTGGCCGAGCATGTAAGTCGGCAACGTATCCTGGCCGCCGGACTTGACGAATTCGGTGATGACGACGTCGTCCAGCGAGATGACGAAGGCCAGCATCAGCCCGGCAAGGATGCCTGGCCAGAGCAGCGGAAAGGTGACGCGCCGAAAAGCCTTCCAGGGTGTCGCGTAGAGGTCGGCCGCCGCGATCTCCAACGACAGATCCATGTTCTCGAGCCGCGCCCGGATCGGCAGATAGGCAAAGGGAATGCAAAAGGCGGTGTGCGCGGCCATCAGGTAGCCCAGCCCCGAATAGCCGGTCCAGATCTTGATGCGCGAAAAGAAGATCAGCAACGCCACCGCAGTGACGATTTCCGGCACCATCAGCGGCTGGTTGATGAAGGCGTATTTGAAGCCGAGGCCGGGATAGGGCTTCGTCCGGGTCGTCGCGAGTGCAGCCATGGTGGCGACGATCGTGGCAATAGTCGCGGCGACCGAAGCGATTTGCAGCGACCGGATCGAGGCATCGACGACCTGGCCGTTGTTCCAGGCCTGGTAGAACCAGCGCAGCGACACGCCTTCCCAGATCGCGATCGAACTGCCTGCGTTGAAGGCATAGACGACAACCGTGACGATCGGCAGGTACAGCGCGAAAAAGCAGATCATCGCGATGGTCGTGAAGCCGGTCTGCCGGCGAATGTCGAAGCGGCTAGCCATGCGCGCCGCCCTGGCGCCCGGCGGAACGGACATAGAAGAGCAGCGCGACCATCACGATCGCCATCAGCGAGAGCGACAGCGCCGAGCCGAGCGGCCAGTTACGGCCTTGCCCGAACTGCAGCTCGATCAGATTGCCGAGCATCATATTCTTCGACCCGCCGAGCACGCGCGGGGTGACATAGGCGCCCAGCGCCGGGATGAAGACGAGGATCGAGCCGGCGATGATGCCAGGCTTGACCAGCGGGATGATGACACGCCTCAGCACCTGGAATCGGTTGGCGTAGAGGTCGTAACCCGCCTCGACCAGCCGGAAGTCGATCTTTTCCATGCTGGCATAGAGCGGCAGCACCATCAGCGGCAGATAGACATAGGTCATGCCGACCATCAGCGCGAAATCGGTGAACATCATCTGGATCGGCTGGCTGATGATGCCGAGCTTGATCAGCAACGTGTTCACGATGCCCTCGTTGCGGATCACCTCCTGGATGGCGAAGGTGCGGATCAGCAGATTGGTCCAGAACGGGATGGTGATCAGGAACAGCCAGATGTTGCGCTGTCGCGCGGGCCGGGTGGCGATGAAATAGGCGGTCGGGAAGCCAAACAGCAGCGTGAAGATCGTCGTCAGGAACGACAGCTTGGCCGAGCGCCAGAAGATCGACAGATGCGCGTCGGCGAAGGCCAGCGTGTCGTCGAAGATGTCACGCTGCATCAACACCGACAGCCAGCCGTCCGTGGAGAATTTCCAAACCACGTCGCCGTAGGGGCCCGGCGTCAGGAACGAATAGATCACGACGATCAGCAGCGGGCCGGTCGCCGCCAGAAAGATGATGATCAGTGCCGGCGCTGACAGCAGCCAGCGATCGCGGATATCTCTGCGTTCGGCTTCCTTGGCGACTTCTTCCGCGCTCGCCATCAGTCCCTCAGCACTTGTGCGGCGTCGTTGCCAATCGAAATGCCGACCTTGTCTCCCCGCTCGAAACCGCAGCCGGCGCTGCGCGTGTTCTGCTGGCGCACGGTGAAGGCCTCGCTGCTGTCCAGGCGAACATGGATGTGTGTGTCGGTGCCGAAATAGACGATGTTTTCGACCGTGCCCGACAGGTCGCCCTTGCCGCTGGTCAGCTTGGCATGTTCGGGTCTGACCACCACGGTGGCATTGTCCTTCGGCTGGAAGCCCTCAGCCACGGTCGCGTCGATCGTCGCGCCGGATTTGAGCGTTGCGCGTGCCTTGCCGTTGCCCATGCCTGATATGGCCGCGGTCAGGAAATTGGTTTCGCCGATAAAGTCGGCGACGAAGCGCTCCGCCGGCTTGTCATAGATATCCCAGGGCGTTCCGACCTGCAGGATCTTACCCGACGACATCACCGCGATGCGGTCCGACATGGTTAGCGCTTCTTCCTGGTCGTGGGTGACGAAGATAAAGGTGATTCCGGTCTCGTGCTGCAGCCGCTTCAGCTCGATCTGCATCTCCTTGCGCAGCTTGAAGTCGAGCGCCGACAGCGGCTCGTCGAGCAGCAGCACTTTCGGCTGCGGCGCCAGAGCCCGCGCCAGCGCCACGCGCTGCTGCTGGCCGCCGGAAATCTGGCTGGTGCGGCGGTTGCTGAGCGCCTCCATCTTGACCAGCTTCAGCATCTCGGCGACCCGCGCCTTCACTTCGGCCTTGGGCTTGCCGAGCATTTCGAGGCCGAAGCCGATGTTCTCGGCCACCGTCATATGCGGGAACAGCGCATAATTCTGGAACACGGTATTGACCGGCCGCTTGAACGGCGGCAGCGGTGCGATGTCCTGGCCATGCAGCAGGATCTCGCCGGCGCTCGGGAAATCGAAGCCGGCGATCAGCCGCAGAAGCGTTGTCTTCCCGCAGCCGGACGGACCAAGCAGCGTGAAGAACTCATTTTCGCGGATCGACACCGAAACCGTATCGAGGGCGGCGACCTGTGACTCCCCGGTACCGAATACCTTGCGGACGCCACGAACTTCAATTGCACTTTTACCCGGTTGTTCCGGCACGATTACCCCATTCTTGTGTCCGCTCTTCAGGGCGGATCCAGTTCCCACTCGATTGTCAGCACACGGCGCATGGCTTGGCAAGCGTACATCCGAATGTCGGTTCAGAACGCAATTCCCATGCCACCGTCATGCCTGATAAGTGATCTTGCCGCCGCAGATCGTCGTCGCCGGCCGCACCGTATGCAGCGCTTCCGGCACGGTCGCCTCGATGTCGCCGGAGAGGACCACGAGATCGGCCAAATAGCCGGGTTTCAGACGGCCCTTGCGATGCTCCATGAACTCGGCATAGGCGCCTTCCACCGTATAGCCGCCGAGCGACTCATGCAGCGAGAAACGCTGGTCGGGATCGCTGTCTGCCCATGGTTTGCGCAGCATTGCCGCCTGAATGCCCAGGATCGGATCGATCGGCGACACCGGCCAGTCGGAGGCGAAGACGACGCGCGCGCCGGCATTCTTCAGCGTCCGCCAAGCATAGCTCAGCGGCCAGCGGGCGGGCCCGATGCGCGACACCGTTGGTTCCAGCGGCAAGCCCATGCTGCCCGGCGGATGCGGTGGCTGCATCGAGGCAATGACGCCGAGCTTCGCGAAACGCGGTACGTCGGCGGCGGTGACCACCTCGATATGCTCGACCCGATGCCGGCTGTCGCGCCTGCCATTCGCCTTTTGCGCTGCCTCGTAGCCGTCGAGCACGGCGCGCACGGCACCGTCGCCAATCGAGTGCACCGCCATCTGTAGCCCGCGTCTGTCGACGGCCACGGCAAGGTCGATGAATTGCTGCCGCGTGAAAAGCGGCTCGCCCAGCCAATCCGGACGATCTGCATAGGGCTCCACCATAACCGCCGTCCATGAATCGAGCACGCCGTCGTAGAACACCTTGACCATGCCCGACGACAGCCATTCGCGATTGTAGCGCTCAGCCATCGCTGAGGCTTTGTCGAGCATGTCGAGCGTCATGAAATTCTTGTAGTGGAACGGCACCTGCACCCGGCAGAGCAAGCCGCCTTCGGCCTCGATCTCGGACAGGAGTTCGAGCTGGTGCAAATTGCCGTCCATGTTCTGGATCGACGTGATGCCGTGTCTGGCACACCATTCCAGCCCGCGGCGCATGATCGCCCGGTCGGAGGCCTGCTCCGCCGGCGTCGGCTTCGGGTCAGGCTCGCCGCCGGTGGCCAGGCCGAGCCGCACGCGATCCTCGCCGGCCAGCGCGATCAGCGGCCCAAAAGCCTCGCCCTCGCGCAATTCGCCACTGGCCAGCCCGTCGTCGCCCATGACGATCTCATTGCCCGGACCAAGCCGCTTGCCTCTCAGCAGGCCGGCCAATTCCAGCGCCTTGGTGTTGGCCCACATTGTGTGGTGGTCGGGCGCCGCCATGACGAAGGGCCGGTCCGGCAGGATGCGGTCGAGGTGATGGCGGCTGACCCGCTCAGTCGCCGACAGGATGGTATAGTCGGCGCCTTGCGCCTGCAGAATGGGCAGGTCCGGCCGCTTTGCGGCATAATTGCGCACCGCGTCGCAAAGCGCCTCGAAACCGTGGACGCCCATCAGCTGGAGGTGATCGAGCTCGGCCGCGCCGGCGAAAAGATGCATATGCGCTTCGATGAAGCCGGGGACGACCGAGCCGCGGCCGGCATCGATGACGCGCGTGCCGGGTCCCTTGTGCTCCAACACGGTCGCGCGATCTGCGATCGCAATGATTTCGCCGCCCTTGATGGCTATGGCTTCGGCGCGGGGAGTATCGGGATCCATCGTCAATATGCTGGCGTTCTCGACGATCAGATCGGCCGATGGCGGCATAAGTTTCTCCCGTTTGAGCTTAGGCTAGCAGAGTATTGGCGTCTGGCAAGCTGCCTGCTGCCACTCGCAACAGCGGTCCGGAATGCCTCTTGGCGGCGCTGAAACTCTCTGCCACAAAGCAGTCCGTCAACGACAAATACGCAACTCGAAGAGCGAGTCGGCCGCCAAAATGAAGACTGTTTTCTCCCCTCTCCACGCCGGTCATGCCGGCAATTTCGAACTCATTTCAGGCGCCATCGTGCCGGCCTTCGAAAAGCCCTCGCGCGCCGAGTTCATCAAGGCGAGGGTGGAGAGCGAAAAGCTCGGCCCGATCCTGCCACCCGAGACCCACGACCTCGCCGCCGCCAGGAAGGTGCATACCAGCGACTACATCGATTTCCTGCCGACCGTATGGCCGCTCTGGGAAGCGTCGGGCCGGACGGGTTCGGCCATCCCCTTCACCTGGCCGACGCGCGGCTTGCGCGGCGATGTGCGCCCCCAAACCATCGATGCGCTGCTTGGCTTTTATTCCTTCGACGGGGGCGCCACCTTCGTCGAAGGCACCTGGGAGGCGATCAAGTCGTCCTATGACGTGGCGCTGACTGCCGCCGCCCTGGTCAAGGACGGCGAGATATCAGCCTTCGCGCTCTGCCGCCCGCCCGGCCATCACGCCGGCGCTGCCTTCATGGGCGGCTATTGCTACATCAACAACGCCGCGGTTGCCGCGCAATGGTTCCGCGACCAGGGCGCCAAGCGCGTCTCGATCCTCGATGTCGACTACCATCACGGCAACGGCACGCAGGAGATCTTCTACGGCCGCGGCGACGTGCAGGTGCTGAACCTGCATGGCGACCCGATGACCGAATATCCGTTCTTCCTTGGCCATGCCGACGAGCGCGGCTCCGGGCCCGGCGAAGGCTTCAATGTCAACTATCCCATGCCGTTCGGCACCGCATGGGACGCCTGGAATGCTTCGCTGGAGGACGCCTGCGCGAAACTTGCGACTTACGCTCCCGATGTCGTTGTCGTCTCGCTCGGCGTCGACACGTTCGAGAAGGACCCGATCAGCAAGTTCAAGCTGAAAAGCGCCGACTATCCCAAGATTGGCCGTCGCATCGCCAAGCTCGGCCTGCCGACGCTGTTCCTTATGGAAGGCGGCTATGCCGTCGAGGAAATCGGCATCAACGCCGTCGGCGTGCTGACCGGATTCGAAGATCGGTAATGCATGTCGCCCAAAGGGCTGCCCCGGGCGTTCGACCCGAGAGAGCGCAGCGGTGATGGCAGCTACGCCCCTTGGCCGCCGATCGTCCGTGTTTGGACCGGGGACATCGCGAACAGGTGTGCGAGGACATCGCGAACAGTTTGGCGCGCTTTGCGCTGGGAGGTTCGGGATGCC
>NZ_JAMYLQ010000035.1:0-72647 GCF_040318115.1 Mesorhizobium sp. M1312
CGCCCCCCCCAGCCCCGCCCGGCCCGCCCCGCCCCCCCAGCCCCCCCCCCCCCCCCACCCCGCCCCCCCCCCCCCCCGCCCCCCCCCCCCCGCCCCCCCGCCCCCCCCCCCCCCCCCCCCCCCCCACCCCGGATATCGACAATTCCCAAGAGGAAAAGCAATGGCTGGGAAACAGCTCGTAGCAGTGACAGGAGCCAGTTCTGGTATCGGCGAGGCGGTTGCCAAGGTGTTTTCGCGCGCCGGCCACCCTATTCTGATGATGGCCCGCCGCCTGGAACGCATGGAGGCGCTGAACCTGCCCGACAGCATGGCCCGGCAGGTTGATGTCCGGGACCGCGCCGCAATCGCGGCCGCCGTGAAGGAGGCCGAAGCCGAATACGGACCGGTCGACATGCTCTTTGCCAATGCCGGCATCGCGCGCCTTGCCGACATAGGCCGCCAGCCGCCCGAGGAATGGGACGAGATGATCGACATCAACACGAAAGGCGTGCTGAATTCGGTCCACGCCGTGATGTCGGGCATGATGGAGCGCCGTCATGGGACATTGTTCATGATGAGTTCGATCGCTGGCCGGAAGGTCTATCCGGATCATACCGTTTACTGCGGGACGAAATTCTTCGTTCACGCCGTGTCGGAATCGCTGCGCGACTATCTTTCCGACTATGACGTTCGCGTGGTCGTGCTTTCGCCCGGTGTGATCGAAACCGAAGTTCTGAGCGGCGTCCTCGATCCGCAGACGCTAGCCAACTACAAGGCCAACAAGCTCAAGATCGGCGGCGGCATCGGACCGGAGCACGTCGCCGACCTCATGCTGCACACCTACCAGATGCCGCAGAACGCTCTCGTGCAGGAAATCGTCATCACGCCGACCAGGCAGAAATACTGACGACCCGAATCCGGGCTTCTGGAGAGAGATAGAGAATGGCCACCGTTGAATATAGGAACATCGCCAAGAATTTCGGGCATGTCGAGGTGATGAAGGATATCTCCTTCGGCATTGCCGACCGCGAATTCGTCGTCCTTCTTGGGCCGTCCGGCTGCGGAAAGACCACGCTCCTGCGCATGACAGCAGGGCTCGAAAGCGTGACCAACGGCGATCTGTTGATCGGCGACAGGCGGGTCAATGACGTTCACCCGCGCGATCGCGACATCGCGATGGTGTTCCAGAACTACGCGCTCTATCCGACGATGAAGGTGTTCGACAATATCGGCTTCAGTCTCGAAGTGGCGAAAGTACCAAAGGCGGAGATCAGGAAGAAGGTCGAATGGGCGGCCGAAATCCTGAATCTCACGCCCTATCTCGGGCGCTATCCCAAGGAACTGTCGGGTGGCCAGCGCCAGCGCGTCGCCATGGGCCGCGCCATGGTGCGGAATGCCGCCGTTTTCCTCTTTGACGAGCCGCTCTCCAACCTCGACGCGAAGCTGCGCACGCATATGCGCGTGGAAATCCGCCAACTCCACAATCGTCTCGGCACGACCACGATCTACGTCACCCATGACCAGATCGAGGCGATGACGATGGCTGACAAGATCGTGCTGATGCACGCCGGCAGGATCATGCAGATCGGCACGCCCGACGAGGTCTACGAGCGCCCGAACTCGAAATATGTCGCTGATTTCATCGGCTCGCCGTCGATGAACTTCATCGCTGGCGCCGTCGAGACGGCGGGTGGCAGTCCTCGCTTCGTCGCCGAAGGCGTGTCCATCGGCCTCTCACCACAGATCAAGGCGAAGCCAGGCCAAAAGGTCATCATGGGTGTCCGGCCACACGATCTCGGCATTTCGGATACGGGTGAGATCAAAGGCGAGGTCGTGCTGTCCGAGACGACCGGCGCGGATGTCCAGATTCATTTGCGGGTGGCGGGATACGACGCCGTCGCCGTGGTGCCGCGTGACGAGCGCCGCAACGCCGGCGCCGCGATCAACCTTTCGGTACTGCCGGGCAAGGTGCACCTCTTCGATGCGGCCACGGAACTGCGTGTCGCCTGAGATTAGCGACGAAGGCGTGAATACAACCCGGCAGCGCGCGCTGCCTCAGCCCTTTAGGCTGAGATAGTCAGCCAAAGCCACTGCGTTGTTGTGCAACTCGTCCTGGGCGGCGTAGAGCAGCGTCACCCGACCGTTGTCGAGCACGGCACGCAACTGGCCGACCGCGTCGCTGTTCCTGTCGAGCTCGCCGCGATATCGCTGCTGGAATTCCATCCAGCGCGTCGGCTCGTGGCCGAACCATTTGCGCAATTCGGCGCTTGGCGCGATGTTCTTCAGCCAAAGCGTCAGCGCGGCGTCCTCTTTGCCGACGCCGCGCGGCCATACGCGGTCTATGAGCACCCGCTGCCCATCGCCAGGCGAGGGCGGCTCGTAGATGCGCTTGACCTTGATATCGAGTTTCATCGTCAACTCCGGGGTTGACCGCCAAGACGGCTTGCTGGCGGCTCCTTACGCCCACTCGCCCTTACGCATGACCGGTACGCGGCTGCCGTCCTTGCCGACGCCGTCGATGTCGATCTTGTCCGAACCGATCATCCAGTCGATATGGATAAAGCTCTTGTTGCCGCCACGCGCCGCGATCTCGTCCTGGCTGAGCGAGGCGCCGTCGACGAAGCACTTCGAATAGCACTGGCCGAGCGCGATGTGGCAGGCAGCGTTCTCGTCGAACAGCGTATTGAAGAACAACAGCCCACTCGCCGAGATCGGCGAGGAATGCGGCACCAGCGCAACCTCGCCGAGCCGGCGCGCACCCTCGTCGGTGTCGAGCACCTTCTTCAGCACGTCCTCGCCCTTCGAAGCCTTTGCCTCGACGATCCTGCCTCCCTCGAAGCGCACCGAGATCTCGTCGATCAGCGTGCCCTGGTAAGACAACGGCTTGGTCGAGGAGACATGCCCCTCGACGCGTCTTGCATGCGGCGTGGTGAAAACCTCCTCGGTCGGAATGTTCGGGTTGCAGGTGATGCCGTTCCTGGCGGTCGAAGCGCCGCCCATCCACTCATGCCCATCGGCCAGCCCGACGGTCAGGTCGGTGCCGGGTCCGGTGAAATGCAGCGCATGGAAATTATGGCCGTTCAACCACTCGGTGCGGCTGCGAAGAGCCGCATTGTGGGCTGTCCAGTTGCCGATCGGGTCGTCCACATCAACCCGTGAGGCGGCAAAGATGGCGTCGGCGAGTTTTGCCACGGCGACGTCGTCGGTATCGCCCGGAAACACCTGCCTGGCCCAGGCCAGGTCGGGGTAGGCGACGATGTTCCAGTTGATGTCGAAGCCGGTGATCTTTTCCAGCGCCGGCTGGTAGGCGACCGAATTCGCCTTGTTGGCGCGCGCTACTTTCGCCGGATCCTGCGCCGATAGCAGCGACGGATCCTCGCCGCGCACGGCCAGCCGCGCCGCATTGTTGGCGAAGGCCTTTGCCATGCCTTCATAGAGCCAGCCGGCGGCGTGGTCGAAGCCGGCATCGGCGCCATAGCGGAAGCGAGCCAGTGTCATCTCGTCGTCGTTGAAGATCGGCGTCACTAGGCCGGCGCCTGCCTTGTAGGCATGCTCGACGATCCGTCGCGTCAAAGGTAGCGCTGCGATCGACGATGTCAGCACCAGATCCTGCCCCGGCTGCAATTGCAGCCCGACCTTGATGGCGACTTCCGCCAGCCTGTCGAGTTTCACCGGGTCGATCGTTGCGGAAACGCCGCGCGAATGTGTGGTCATGATCCTGCCTGCCGTGATGTTGGGGTCTCATCCTTACATAGACCGGTGCCGTCGGTCTTTCCACCGCGATCGACCGGGCCTGCTTCAGGCCGCGCTGTCGAGCGCGCCGAACTGCGCCATCGTTGCCTCGATCTCTTCGCGGATCCAAATCTTGAAATCGCGCACCTTGCGGCTCTCCCTCTTGCTGGCCGATGTCACCAGCCAGTAGCCCAGCCCGCTCTCAGCGCGCACGCCGAACGGCGCGACCAGCCGGCCGTCGGCGAGCGCGTCAGCCGTCAGCAACTGCCAGGCGAGCATCACGCCATGGCCGGCGATCGCCGATTCCAGGCAAAGCATCGGGTCGGTGAAACGCGCGCCCTTGAGAAAGGTGACGGGCTTTACTCCGGCCGCCTCGAACCAGCTGTCCCAACTGATCATCGACCGCTCGTCAGTGATGGCGCAGGTCTGCGCCAGGTCTTGGATCGACTGCAGTCTGGCGGCGATCGACGGGGCGCAGACCGGAAACACCTCCTGCGCCAGTAGCAGTTCCGCGCGCACGCCCGGCCATTTGCCGTCGCCCATCCGGATGCCGATGTCGATGTCGGAATGGCCGAGATCGGCGATCCGACCCGAAGCGTCGATGCGCAGCAGCACGTTCGGATGGCGGGCGAAATGCCTGGACAGCCTCGGCAGCAGCCATTTCGAGGCGAAAGCCGGTGCGACCGAAACCACCAGCGTGCATTCGCTCTCCTCGTCGGCCAGCGCCACCGCCTGCGCAAGCTCGCGGAAACCGGCGCTGAGCCGCGCTGTGAAGACGACACCGAATTCCGTCAGAACCAGTCCGCCCGGCGTCCGTTCGAACAGCGTCTGGCCGAGCTGCTTTTCGGTGCGCTTGATCTGCTGGCTGACGGCGCTGGCAGAAACGTTGAGCTCGCCGGCGGCTGCGGCGAGCGATCCCAGTCGGGCGACGGTTTCCACGGCGCGCAGGCCGTTGAGGTGGACGCGGTTCAGCATGGCCATACAGTTTTTCTAAACCGCCGCGGTTGAAATCTCAATTGAAACATGGGGCGGGATGGCAGATTTCAAAGAAATAAGCAGACTTGTAGAGGAAATCCGATGAAGATTTTATCGTTGCTCAGGGGCTTTTCCGTTGCCGGCACAGGGCAAAGCCGGTCGCACGAAAGCGAGACCCGATGGGCGACCGATCCGCTGTCGCATCCTGTGCTCGACACCATGTCGGAGCGCGAACTCGGCGACGTGCCGTTCAGGCTGACGGCCCGGCGCACTGCCTACGAGACGGGCACCGGCCAGGTCGGCTGCGGCTGATGAAACAGATTTAGCGAGTCGGCCCCCTCCCGCGGACACGGGCCAATCGCCGTTGCGAGCCGTTCTGGCCCAACACAAGCGGATTGTTGGACGGGCTCGTGCACCTATTGTGCACCGCAATGAAAGCCGCTTCGCCGTCTCCTTTGCGTCTCGCCTTCGCCGGTATGATTGCCCTGGCCGTTGCCATGGGCATCGGCCGCTTCGTCTACACGCCGATCCTACCCGGCATGATGGAGGAACTTGGCCTGTCGCCGGCCGATGCCGGCTGGATCGCATCCGCCAACTATCTCGGCTATCTCATTGGTGCGCTGGCGGCCGTCGGCGGCTGGGCGCACGGTCGCGAGCGCCTGCTGATGCTGGCCGGTCTTGCCGCCACCGCGGTCCTCACCGGGCTGATGGGCCTGGCCGGTACGATGGCGGCCTTTCTCGTCATCCGGTTTCTTGCCGGTCTGGCCAGCGCCTTCGTCTTGGTGTTCATGTCCAGCATCGTTTTCGGCCATCTGGCCGCAGCCGGCCGAAACGACCTGCAGGCGCTGCATTTCGGCGGCGTCGGTCTCGGCATAGCGGCGTCCTCGGCGCTGATGGCAATCCTCGTCACCGAACAAGCCGGTTGGACGGCGGGCTGGTTCTGGTCCGCCGCGATCTCAGCCTGCGCCGTTGCCGTCGTGGCGCTGCTGCTCGGCAGCACTGCGACCGCCAACGGCGCCGATGGTCGCGAACCGGCGCTGCCCAAGGATCGGTCGCTGATGAAGATCATCGTCGCCTATGGGCTGTTCGGCTTCGGCTATATCGTGACGGCGACATTTCTGGTCGCCATCGTCCGGCAGGGCGGCGGAAGCCGCGTCTTCGAAGCCATGGTGTGGATGGTCACCGGTCTTGCCGGGATTCCCTCGGTCTGGCTTTGGCAGAAGATTGCGGGAAAGATCGGGCTCTACCAGGCTTATGCCTTCGGGTGCCTCGTAGAGGTTGTCGGCGTCACTGCAAGCGTCGCGATGGGCGGGCACATTGGGCCGCTGCTCGGCGGGTTTCTGCTTGGCGGGACTTTTATCGCCATTACCGCGCTCGGCCTCCAGACCGGAAGGCAGCTTGCCCCGCAAGCGCCACGCCGGATCTTGGCGTTGATGACGGCCTCCTTCGGTCTCGGTCAGATCATCGGTCCGATCGTCGCCGGGCTGCTTGCCGAAGCCTCGGGCGACTTCTTCCTCGCGTCGATCGTGGCCGCCGCCGTCCTGCTTGTCTCCGGCGCGATCACCTGGTCGGCTGCGCCAAAATCGCCATGATTGTGGTCTTGCTCGGTGCCGGGCATCGCGCACCGGCCATTTTCATTCCGATCGATGTGTGACCTTATGCCCGCTGAACAGCAACGCCGCTGATTTGCGCATCGACCGAGGATTTCCCCACCGTGTTCGTATCCTTCTTCCCGCAGCCGAAGTTGTTTTTTATCTCGGCGGCCGTCTGGAGCCTTCTGCTCGTTATCCTGTGGTTTTTTGGCGGCGAACACCTTGGCACGATGCTTGGGATGCCGCCGGTCGATCCGCAGGCCGCACCCGTCATCAGCCCAATAAGATTCCTGACACCGGCATTCCTCTGGTTTTACGGATATTTCTTCGCGGGTATGGGCGTATTCTACCTTTTTTGGTCGCTGTATGCCCCACACCGTTGGCAGAACTGGTCGATCCTTGGCTCTGCTTTGATTATTTTCGTCACTAATTTCATCGTGCAGATAAGTGTGGCGCTCAATGACTGGCGTGGCATGTTTTACGACATGGTGCAGAAGGCCCTGACCACGCCCGGCTCCGTTACGCCTGCAGAGCTTTACGACGGAGTATGGCAGTTCCTGTCGTTGGCCCTGGTCTATATGACCATCGCCGTCTTGAACGTCTTTTTCGTCAGGCACTATGTGTTTCGCTGGCGCACCGCGATGAACGATTATTTTACGGCTTATTGGCCGAGGCTGCGCCATATCGAAGGGGCGTCGCAGCGCGTTCAGGACGACACGATGCGCTTCTCGGGCACAATGCAGGGGCTCGGAGTGAACTTCATCGACTCCATCATGACCCTGATTGCTTTTCTACCCTTGCTGGCATCCCTTTCTCTCCATGTTCCAACTCTCCCAATAGTCGGAGCAATCCCTTATCCGTTGGTTGTTGCGGCGATCGCGTGGTCGTTGTTTGGCACCGGCTTGTTGGCAGTCGTCGGCGTCAAGCTGCCCGGGCTGGAATTTCGTAATCAGCGTGTTGAAGCCGCTCTGCGCAAGGAACTTGTCCTCGGTGAGGACGATACGGCGCGAGCGCAGCCACCAACGTTGGCCGAGCTTTTCAGAAATGTTCGCAAGAACTATTTCACTCTCTATGCACACTATGTCTATTTCGACATGGTCCGCTATCTATACCTTCAAGTCGACAACGTCTTCGCTACGCTTATTCTCGTTCCAACCTTGGCAATCGGTAAGATAACATTTGGCGTTTTCCAGCAAATTGTCACCGCCTTTTCACAAGTCGCCACTTCGTTCCAATATCTCGTGAATTCCTGGCCGACTATCGTCGAGCTGATATCCATCTACAAGCGCCTGCGCGCCTTCGAGGCGACGCTTGAAGGGGCCCCGCTGCCGGAAATCGATCAGGCCTATTTGGAGCGTGAGCGAGCCGGCTTGCGCCCTGAGGATCAGCCGGTGAGCTAACAATGGCGGGCGGCGAGCGCTTTCGGTTCAGCCGCCCACCGACGCCTGCTTTTCGCCGTCACGTTGGCGCGAAACATAGTCGCGATAGCTGATGCACTCGACATCGGGCTTGGTGCAGACCTCGCCGGCAAAGCGCTCCAGCGCATTCCAGTAGGCGCCGTCATTCATCAGTGTGAAATGGAAGCCGAGTTCCAGCGGAACGCGTTTTCCCTGGTATTGAGCGTCGAAGGCGGCGCGAAAGGCGTCATAGGTCCGGTTGGCGAATTCGTCTGCCTTGCTCGGCCGCTCGAAGCCGCCGGAATGCCTGACATAAAGATTGTAATCCATCGCGATCACCCGCCTTGTGTCGGGACCTTCCGGAATTTGCGGCAGCGAAAAGCGCGTGATGCCGCTCACGTTACGCGGTCGGGCGGGGCCGCGCGACACACCGCTCGCGTCGAACATATAGCCCGCCTTTGGCAGCGCCTCGTAGAGCGCCTTGTTTGCCGACAGATAGGGCGCGCGAAAGCCGACCGCCTTGCGCGCGATTTCGCGCCAGCCTGCGGGTTCGGGGGTAATAGCGTTGATCGAATAGGCGTTTTCGAGAATGCGCTTGAACGAACCGAACTCGCTCAGCCAGTCGGTCTTGCTCCAGCCCTTGCCGTCGAAATGGCCGCAAGCATGGCTGCCGATGTCATGACCTTCCGAGGCAGCAACGTTTATCTGCTCGAGCCGGTCAGCGACCTCCGGTTTCGAGGCGGCAAAGCCTATATTGGATTTGCCTGATGTCTTGCCGGGCGCCGTGTACTCCTTGCGCGTTCCCGGCGAGAGCAGGAAGACGCAGGACACGAAATAAGTGAAATGGGCGCCGGTGCGCGCGGCCAGCGCCCGGCTGCGCTTCCACTGCGAAATATCGCGGGCGCTGTCGAACGAGATGATGACGGCCTGCCTCGGCTTTGCCGGCGCAGGCGCCGCGGGCGGATCGGCAACAGCAGTGCCCGTCGCAGCAAGCGACGCGATCGAAAACGCAACAACGCGGGAGAAACGAGGCATCGACATCTGATCTGGATTTGAGGAGGGTTCGAGCATCGGTTATCGGCGAAATGTGGCGTGGGTGCGGTCGCCTCTTGCGGTCACGTGCTCGGCGATTAGCCGATTTTCCTGTCGAACCCCTTCCATGCCGGCAAAATTTCGCTAAAACGCGGGCTCACGCATCGGCCTGAAAATCGGAATTTGATTTTCAGGAAGCACGATGCGTAGATTCAAAGTGTTAGAGCGTACTTTGTGCGTCCATGGACGCACGTCGCTCTAAACCGCCCCGGACGGGGCAGGAATGGTTTTGATCCATGTCGGACGATAGTTTTATCCGCGAAGTCAACGAAGAGATGCGTCGCGATCAGGCGCATGCGCTGTGGGACCGTTTTGGTCCTGCCTTGCTTGCGCTTGCGATACTGGTGGTGGTCGGCACCGCCGCCTTCGTCGGCTATCGCTATTGGGACGAGACCCGCGCCAATCGCTCGGGCGACGCCTTCTCGCAGGCACTGAAGCTTGCCAACGAGGGCAAGAGCGACGAAGCGCTGACTGCTCTCGCTGCGTTGGAAAAGGATGGCTACGGCGCCTATCCGCTACTCGCCCGCATGCGCGCGGCAACCGTCAAGGCGGATAAGGGCGATTTCGCCGCCGCCGTCAAGGACTTCGACGAGGTCGCCGCAGATACGGACATCCCCGCCGGCCTTCGCGACATGGCGCGCCTCAGGGCAGCACTGCTGCTCGTCGACCACGGCTCCTTCGCCGATGTCTCCAGCCGCGTCGAGGCTCTCACCGCCGATACCAACCCGCTGCGCCACACGGCGCGCGAAGCGCTCGGCCTTGCCGCCTGGAAGGAAGGCAAGGCGACGGACGCACTGAAACTGTTCGACCAGATCGCCTCGGATGACAGCGCCCCGCGCAACGCGCGCGAGCGGGCGACGTTGATGTCCGAGCTGATCCGTGGGTCGGGCAGCGTGTCGTAGTGCATGTTGCCCAAAAGTGCGAAGCGGTTTTGGGGTCAACGAAATGCACAATAGGTAGAGTCCGATGACGTTCAAAGTCGCCATAATCGGCCGGCCTAACGTCGGCAAATCGACCCTTTTCAATCGCCTGGTGGGAAGGAAGCTGGCGCTTGTCGACGACACGCCGGGCGTCACCCGCGACCGTCGCGTCCACGCCGCCAAGCTTTACGATCTGCATTTCGACGTCATCGACACCGCCGGCTTCGAGGATGCTGCTGCTTCGACGCTGCCGGGCCGCATGCGCGCCCAGACCGAGATCGCCATCCGCGAAGCCGACCTGATCTTTTTCACGATCGATGCGAAGTCCGGGCTGATGCCTGACGACAAGACCTTCGCTGAGATCGTGCGCAAGTCCGGCAAACCGGTTGTCGTCGTCGCCAACAAGGCCGAGGCGCGCGGCGCCCAGGGCGGCATGCTGGAGGCTTGGGAACTCGGCCTTGGCGAGCCGATCCCGGTCTCGGCCGAACACGGCCAAGGCCTGCCCGATTTGCGCGATGCGGTGATCGCCGCACTGGGCGAGGCGCGCGCCTTCGGCGAAGAAGACGAGGATGCGGACGAGGAGACCGCCGTCAGCGAGGTGCTGATCGGCGAGGACATCACCGATCCGGATGCCGAGCCGAGCTATGACGATACCAAGCCAATGCGCATCGCCGTCGTCGGTCGCCCAAATGCCGGGAAATCGACACTGATCAATGCGCTGATCGGCGAGGAGCGGCTCTTGACCGGACCGGAAGCCGGCATCACCCGCGATTCCATCTCCGTCGACTGGGACTGGCATGGGCGCCGGCTGAAACTGTTCGACACCGCCGGCATGCGCCGCAAGGCCAGGATTCACGAAAAGCTGGAAGTCATGTCGGTGCAGGACGGCTTGCGCGCCATCCGCTTTGCCGAGATCGTCATCATCGTGCTCGACGCCACCATTCCCTTCGAGAAGCAGGATCTGCAGATCGCCGACCTGATCATCCGCGAGGGCCGCGCACCGGTGATCGCCTTCAACAAATGGGATATGATCGACCATCCCCAGGAACTCCTGGCGGAACTGCGCGAGAAAACCGAGCGGCTGTTGCCGCAGGCGCGCGGCATGCAGGCGGTGCCGGTGTCGGCCGAGACCGGGCGCGGCCTCGACAAGCTGATGGATGCCGTCATCAGGACGCACAGAGTGTGGAACAGCCGCGTCTCGACCGGCAAGCTCAACCGCTGGCTGGAAGGCATCCTGGCGCATCATCCGCCGCCTGCCGTCGCTGGGCGCCGGCTGAAGATCAAATATGTCACGCAGGCCAAGACGCGCCCGCCGGGCTTCGTCGTCTCTTGCTCACGGCCGGACGCGATGCCGCAATCCTATGTCCGCTATCTCTCGAACAGTCTGCGCGAAGCCTTCGACATGCCCGGCGTGCCGATCCGTATCGCCTTGCGCACCTCGGAAAATCCGTTCGCAAGCAAGGCGAAAAAACGCCGCTGAGCGCCGCGTCTTCTGGGTGCTCGCATCAGGCTACGCTCCGCTGGCCGCTCGCGGGCAGCGGCTGCACACTTTCGGGCAGGCGATTCCATCGCCACCTGCACAAAATGCATGTCGCGCAAAAGTGTGCAGCGGTTTTGCGGATAACGACATGCATAAAAACAACAACCTAAAGCGCGTCGCATGAGGCCGGTCAAACGCGACGCGCTTTTAGGATGTCGGCAAAGTCGCGCCGCCACCGGGTCTGGCTCGGCCTCCCTTGCGACGCGGGAACGGAACAGCGCCATCTCAGGCAGTGCGGACAGCCGGCGGTCTGCGGCGTCATCGCCCTGACAGTTAAAGCGCCTCGCATGAATCCCTTCAGCCACGACGCGCTTTAATGGGCGGTGTAGGCTCCGTCCACCAGATGGTAGCTCCCAGTGATAAAGCTGGCCTGATCGGACAGCAGGAAGCACACAAGAGCCGCTACCTCTTCCGGTTTGCCGCGTCTGCCCATCGGCTGAAGGGCTGCCATGCGCCGCGTGGCTAATGCCTCCACTTGCTCCGATAGAAGAGGCGTTTCGATCCAGCCGGGGCCGACGACATTGATCCGGATGCCCATCCTCGCATATTCAATCGCCGCAACCTTGGTGAGTCCAACGACCCCGTGTTTCGCTGCCGTGTAGGCGGACGCAGTCGGCAAGCCGACGGAACCGAGAATCGAGGACATGTTCACGATGGCGCCTCCGCCTCGATCCAGCATGGCGGGGATTTCGTACTTCATGCTGTAGAAAACACCATTTAGATTGACGTTTATCAGCTTGTGCCAGTCGTCGAGCGGATAGTCTGCCGTTGCTTTTCGAACGCCGTCGATGCCTGCATTGTTTACCGCCATATCCAGTCCGCCGCATTTCTGGACAGTGAACTCGATCAGCTTTTCGACGGCGGCCGCATCCGTGACATCGACCGCAAAGTCGTGGGCCCTGCCTCCTTGCGCGCTTATTTCGGCGGCTCTGCAGCGCGCGGCCTCGGCATCAAGGTCGGCGACAACAACCTCGGCTCCTTCCTGCGCGAGTTGCCGTGAAACAGCCGCTCCTATCCCGGAGCCTGCCCCGGTCACGATCGCGACTTTACCATGGAAGTCAGGCTTCATCGTCTCTGTCCTATGCCCATTCTGACATAACCGAACAGAGGCAGACGGTTATCGCAAGAAGTTTCGCTCCAATTCGCTTATCAATCCTGTGAATTCATTTTGCTACCAGACAGCGAGACTTGGCCCGCCGGCCTTGCAATGGTAGAGACGAGGGTGGGCGGTAGATTGACCAGTTTCCTAGCAGGTAGAAATGGATGAACACCACATTGCGCGCCGGGGGCTCGTGCTGGGTAGTCTGGCTCTGATGCTTTCCGGATGTACGTCGACGTTACGACAGGTGACGGAGCCGATTTCATCCGCGTTCGGACCAAGGAATGGCCTCAATCCTCGTTTCCGACGGCGGCATGTGCGGTACGACGGCAACGAGCCGCCTGGAACGATCGTCGTCGATACTTCGCAACGTTTTCTCTATGCCGTCGAGACCGACGGGTGGGCGACGCGCTACGGCGTCGGCGTCGGCGAGCAGGGACTTTCGTTCAAGGGTACAGCGACCGTCGCCCGCAAGGCGGACTGGCCGTCGTGGACACCCACCGCCAACATGATGAGGCGCAAGCCGCGCCTGGTGAAGTATGCAGGGGGGGTCCCTGGCGGACCAAACAACCCGCTTGGTGCACGTGCCCTTTATCTCTATCGCAACGGGCGCGACACCCACTTCCGGATACATGGTACAAACGAGCCATGGACGATAGGCACAGCGGTATCGAACGGGTGCATCCGTTTGATCAATGACGACATCATCGACCTCTACGACCGTACTCCTTTGGGCACGACGGTGGTGGTTATTTGATGGTGGGCAGGCCTGATTTCCGTTGGATGGTGAACCCTGCCAGCACGTCATTGCAAAGGTGCCGCCTGCAACCGGGCGCCGACTGTGGCATTTCTGCACTAGGCTTTGGTGTAGATCGCAGCTAACTTGGCGGGGCTGCATGTCTTTTTATTTGTGGCGATTCTATAGGCTGTTCCGCCCCTGGGGAAAGGATTGCTTGATGAACAGGATGTTGATTGTAATGGTTGCTACCCTCGCCGTTACCAGCCTGAGCGGCTGCGCGAACGGGATCGGTAAAGGGAAGGGGAAGGCTCCTCCGCCGGAACCCGCTGCCGTAGAAGAGCCCGTGATTAAATAAGCACCGGCTTTCGGAGATTTGGGGAAGGGCCGCCAGGCCCTTCCCCATCGATATACAGGGGCCAAGGCCGATTCGCAGCCTACCTGCGGTTAGCGGGCATTGGCTGGTCCTAGGTCTGCGGTCCTCGGAGTTCTGGATGAGATGACGCTTGTAAGTGGCCGTTCAACAATTGTGGCCCTGCTCGCGCTTGTCGCGGCGTCATGTCAGTCGCAGGACAACAAGCCCCAGCCGACTTTTGTGTCCAATGATCGCGCATTGAAACCCGCGGCGATGCCGGCGCGCGCGGCCCAACGGCATTTCATCGAGTTCCGCTCCCGGTACGCCCTTACTTACGGCCATTCCTACGTGATTTTTGGACGATTGAACCAGGCGGGACGGATGGTCAACCCCGAAGTCGCGGGGCTCGCTCCGAAGTCCGATGATCCCAATGTCTATGTTCTCGGCCATTTGGCGCCTGTGCCAGCCTCGACCGGGTGGACGGACGGCGACCTGGAAGATGCCTACCGGTCGGCAAGCTGGCGTGTTTTACTTACCGAAGCCGAATATAGGAAAGTCGTCGCGAGCATACGAAAGCTGCAGGCCAGCTCTCCACTTTGGCACGCCTCGCTCTACAACTGCAACGCATTCGTAGCGGACATCGCCAGATCCATGGGGTATAAGACCCCTGGTACCTGGCTCCGGCCGCAACAATTCATAACCAAGCTTCGGGAGATGAATGGCGGTTGAAATGCGATTGGCAAACCCGCTTTCGCCTCATTCGCCCGGTCAAGTCCGAAAGGAGCGCGCTCTGAATGTCTGTCGGTCGACAATTCGGACGCTGACATCGTTGAGAGGGTTTATCGTGGTCCCAGATCGAGAAAAGGCTCCGGTGACCTGAAGTGACCATTTCTGTAGCTTCACTTGGCGAGATGATATGGGTGACCGGCCTCGTTGCCTGGTATGTGATCCGGTATCCCTTCGAGCGCCGGGCAAGGCGCGTGCGAATTGTAGCTGGCGGCCGCTCAACTTCCGACACCGTCGGGCTTGCATCGGCTCTCCTTGGCTTGGCGATCCTGCCTGGCTTCTATGTCGCCACCGGCATCCCCGCAGCGGCTGACCATCCGGCCAGCGTGTGGTCGGTGGCGCTCGGAACCATCATCTTCTGCTCCGCGCTGTGGATTTTTCGCATGTCCCACAAGGAACTTGGCCGTAACTGGTCGATCACGCTCGAGATTCGCGAACGGCATGAACTGATCAGTGCCGGGCCATACGCTTTGGTCCGTCACCCGATGTACACCTCGTTCATGCTTATGGGGCTCGGCCAGGCCTTTCTGCTGCCGAACTGGGTTGCGGGCATATCGGGTTTGATTGGTTTCGCAGTGCTTTTCCTGCTGAGAGTGGATAAGGAAGAGCGTATGATGCTGGAGAATTTAGGCTCGCAATACCGTGCCTATATGGAAAGGACCAAGCGAATATTCCCTTATCTTTATTAGAGGTCGTTTGATGCGAGGCCGAGCCATCAAGCTTTCGGCGCCCCGGCGCCTTGTTGGCGATCTGATGAGGTTTTCGATCGGCGTGCCACGGGTCGCGGTGCAGCGTCAAATGAACCTCGGCCCGCTCGTAAGGGCTAGAATGACGCAGCAGACCAGGCCCTCGTGGACCGCGATCTTCCTGAAAGGATATGCGCTTCTCGCCCTAGAGATGCCGGAGCTGCGGCGCGCCTATGTCAAGTTGCCCTGGCCGCAGCTTTACGAGTATCCGGCAAGCGTAGCCTCGATTGCCCACGAGCGCGAATATGACGGCGAGCCGGCCGTTCTGCTGAGCCGCATCAAGTGCCCGGAGCGCTACTCTATCACGGAACTTGAGGGATCCATCCACGCGGCTCGATCGCGGCCGATCCTGGAGGTCCCTGAATTCCGGCGTGCCTTGCGGATGGCAGGTGCGCCCGCGCCAGTCAGGTGGCTGCTTATGTGGCTAGCGTTGAACATCGCCCGGCAAAGGGCAAATTACTTCGGTACCTTCCAACTGTCCGTCTATTCTGGTCTCGGTGCTGAATCACTCAACCCGCTGACACCACTGACCACGCTTCTAAACTACGGTCCGATCGGCAAAGACGGATCGGTGAATGTCCGCATCCACTACGATCACCGGGTAATGGATGGAGCGAACGTCGCACGAGCACTGGAGAGATTCGAAAAGATTCTGAACGGCACTGTCGCCAATGAAGTGGTGCTGCTCGGCCAAAGTGTTTCCGCTCCTGCAAGACAGAGGAACGCGACGTGATTTCGCACCGTGAATTCCGGCCAGCCGTCGTGGTGATTGGCGGCTCGGGTGGAATTGGCCGGGCAATTGCGAGCGTCGCTGCACGGGAGCACGGCGCGGTTGTGCTGGTTGCCCGCTCGCCCGAGGGTTTGGCCGCCGCGGCGTCTGAGGTTCGGGAGGCGGGTGGCGAGGCATTCACGCTCGAGTTGGATCTCGTGGCAGGCGATGCGCCAACGCGCCTGGAGGGCTTTCTGTCCGCACACGGCCTGGTCTGTGATGTCCTGGTCAACAGCGCCGGCTATGGCCTGCGGGGCGCCGCGACAGCGCTGCCTATTGATGGTCAACTCGGCATCATCGATCTCAACATACATTCCCTCACAGAACTGACCCTCCATTTTCTGCCGGGAATGGTGGCGCGCCGACGGGGCGGGGTGCTCAATCTCAGTTCCGTGGCCGGGTTCCTTCCCGGGCCTTACATGGCTCTGTACTTCGCTAGCAAAGGTTTCGTGCGCGTCTTCTCAGAGGCGCTTCACCAGGAATTGCGCCGAACCGGTGTGACGGTCACATGCGTGGCACCAGGCCCGGTGTCGACGGAGTTTCTCGCAAGGTCAGGCGCCAATCAGACGGTGCTCTTCAACATCTTGCCCAAAGTGGATCCGGAGTATGTGGCCGAACGGGCGTGGCGAGGGTTCAAATCCGGACGTCGCCTCGTCGTGCCGGGAATCTCGGCCAAGTTGGCTGCCCTTGCGGCATCGCTCCTGCCTTCCGCAGCGCTGCTGCCCCTGGTCGGCCGGCTGCAACGCGGCGGCAATGATCAATGTCCTTGCGGTTCAGGCATGAAGTTCAAGAAATGCTGCGGTACCCGCCAGATCCAGCTGCGCCGGGGCCCTCGGGGAATTATCCCCTGACCGGACCAGCACGCCACCGAAAAACCTCATTGAAGCAAGAGACCGCTCGCCGATGACGGGCCGTTAAGCATGTTCATGGCATAGAGAATTCCTCCATCTCTGAACAGCGCTCTGCGGAGCGGCCATTGGACCGTTGGAGCCGTTTCCAACAAAGCCTTTGAAATGATTGGCGCTGTCGAGCTCCGTTAACGCCCCATCAAGGTTAATGCATCATCGTGCCTCTCCAGTGGGGTCCGTTGCGTTTCGGGAGAGTTCCGTGCATCGACGTGTTTTGAAGCGGCTTGTCGCTTTCGCCGGTGAGAAAAGACGTTCCTTTCTGTCTCCCCTGGTCATTGGACTTGGCATTTGGGTCGGCTTTCCCAATGTCATTGCCTACCAGGACATGACGAGCCTGGTTTCGGGCCTCAAGGCGCCGAACGCCCGCTGGAACGCCTACGTCGAGAAATCCGTCGCCGGCTCGGTCCATGCCGCCGAAATGCCTTTCCTCGATTCCGACACCACCGGCTCGATCTCGGGTTCCGGCGTCCGGTTGCCCGGCATCGGCGCGGTGTCATTTCGCGGCAAGGGCAGCGTGGCCAGCACGACGCCCGACGAGGACCGCATCATGCGCGCCGACAAGAAGGGCCGCATCATCATCGTCTCGCCGGTCGCACCGCCGAAGAACTTCAACGCCGGCTCGATTTTCGAGCGCACCTCCTCGCTGCTTCGCCCGAGCATGGACAGCGGGCTGAAAATGGCTTTCGCCAAGCCCGAGATCAAAGGCAAGGAGATCCAGATTGCCGCCGCGTTTCATAGGCGAGTCGACAAGAAGCCGGATCCTGGCGTGCCGGCCATGCTGGCCGCGCTGGTCAACAACGACCGTCCCGACGTCCTGGCGACCGCCTACGCAGCGGCCGCGCCCGACTATGCGCAGGCTTCGCCCTTCGAGGCCTTGCTTCAGGACGAGAAGCCGAACGATGGCCGTTTCATTCCGCCGGTTGCCAAGGGCGATCATTCGTGGATGCAAACTCCGCTGCCGGCGAGCGTCTTCTCCAAGCCGGAACAGACTTGCCTCGCCAACGGCATCTATTTCGAGGCGCGCGGTGAGTCCCTGCGCGGCCAGGCCGCCGTCGCCCAGGTCATCCTCAATCGCGTTCGCAATCCGGCCTATCCGAACTCGATCTGCGGCGTCGTCTATCAGAACGACAAGTGGTTCAACCGTTGCCAGTTTTCCTTCGCTTGCGACGGCAGGAAGAAACGCATCCAGAGCCCGGCCCACTACAAGACGGCACAGGATATCGCCATGGCGGTCACTGCCGGCAAGATCTTCATCCCGGAAGTGGGATCGTCGACCCATTACTACGCCAACTACGTCAACCCGGGTTGGGCGCGGACGATGAAAAAAATGACCAAGATCGGCCTGCACATCTTCTACCGCACCTATGGCGGCGGCTGGAGCTGAGCGCTCCGGCAAGGCCCGGCCGCGGTCGATCGAAGACCCGTCGCCGGAGGGATTCGGTCGCGGCACGCCAGCGGCAGTAGCGGGCACGATGTCGCACCCTGGCAAGCAACTGATTCAAATAGGGAAAATACTTAAGGCTGAAGTCCCGCCCGTGGCTTGACGGGCGCGGACCCTCTAACTATGTTGCCGGCGACTTAAGAGCGGACGGACGGCGACGATCTGACCGGGCAAGGGGGTTGCGATGGCCGACAAGAATGGGCCAGACGGAACCGGAGAAACCGGCCGCGGCAAACAGCGTCAAGACGACATCCGCGACGACGATCTTGAGCGCCGCCGGCGCGATCTTGAAGCATCGCTTGCGACAAGGCGGCCGGGCCGGCTCGAGGGGAAAGACGACGCGAAAGCGGGCAGTGCGGCCGGATATGGCCAGGCGCTCAAGCTATCCAGCGAGTTCATCGCCGGGATAGTGGTTGGTGCTGGTCTCGGCTGGATCATCGACCGTGTGGCGGGGACATCGCCATGGGGTCTGATCGTTTTTTTGCTGCTGGGTTTTGGCGCCGGCGTGCTCAACGTCCTGCGTTCCGCAGGGCTTATGGCGGAATTCGGACAGGGCAACAAAACCCGCGATCCGAAAGAATGAACTTGAGGCGCCGCTTGCCGGCGCAGTGACAGGACACTAAAGCCGCGTGCGGCTTTGATGGGGATTTAAAGTGGCTGCTGACAAGGTCGATCCGATCCACCAGTTCCATATCAACAAGCTGATTCCGATTGAGATCGGCGGCTACGACCTGTCCTTCACCAATTCGGCGCTCTTCATGGTCGCGACCGTGGTCGTCGCATCGGCGTTCCTCTATCTCAGCACCTCGAGCCGCAGCCTCGTCCCCACCCGTCTTCAGTCGGTCTCGGAAATGGCCTACGAATTCGTTGGGAACATGCTGAGGGACGCAGCCGGAACCCAAGGCATGAAGTTCTTCCCCTTGGTGTTTTCGCTGTTCATGTTCGTGCTCGTTGCCAATCTGCTCGGTCTTTTCCCATATTTCTTCACCGTCACCAGCCACATCATCGTCACCTTCGGCCTTGCCGCGCTGGTGATCGGAACCGTCGTCGTCTACGGTTTCATGAAGCATGGTCTTGGTTTTCTGAAACTGTTCGTGCCGCATGGCGTGCCGATTTACCTGCTGCCGCTGGTGGTGCTGATCGAGGTGATTTCCTTCGTTTCGCGCCCGGTCAGCCTCTCGGTTCGTCTGTTCGCCAACATGCTGGCCGGCCACATCACGCTGAAGGTGTTTTCGGGCTTCGTGGTGAGCTTGAGCGCGCTTGGCACGCTTGGCATTGCCGGATCGGTCCTGCCGCTGGCAATGGCCGTGGCGCTGACGGCGCTGGAATTGCTGGTAGCCTTCCTGCAGGCCTACGTCTTTGCCGTGCTGACCTGCATGTATCTGAACGACGCCTTGCATCCCGGGCACTGACCCAGGTTGACCCAAGAGTCTCCGGCCCTGCTGCCGGGATAGAAATCGCAACGGAATTTTAGTTCCAAAGGAGTTGAACACATGGAAGCAGAAGCAGCAAAGTTCATCGGCGCCGGCATCGCATGCCTCGGCATGGGTGGCGCCGGTATTGGCCTCGGCAACATCTTCGGCAGCTATCTGGCGGGCGCATTGCGCAACCCGTCGGCCGCGGATGGCCAGTTCGGCCGTCTGATCTTCGGCTTCGCCGTGACTGAAGCGCTGGGCATCTTCTCCCTTCTCATCGCGCTTCTGGCCCTGTTCGGCTGAGCCCCAGCTAACTTTGGGAATTGGACGGCCGGCCGCAATCGGCGGCGGGCCTGATATCAGGGGATAGTCCATGTTCGTGACATCTGCCTTTGCGCAAGAGTCCGCCCCCGCCGTCGAAGGCGGCCATACCGGCACGGAAGGCGATACGCATTCCGGCACCGGCGTGCCTGCCGAGGCGCACGGCGTGTTCCCGCCATTCGATCCGGCGACATTTCCGTCGCAGCTTCTGTGGCTGGCGATCACCTTCGGGCTGTTCTACCTGTTCCTGAAGAAAGTGGTGATGCCGCGTGTCGGCGGCATCATCGATGTCCGCAACGACCGCATCACGCAGGACCTCGACCATGCCGCCAGGCTGAAGGGCGAGGCCGATGCCGCCGTTGCCGCCTATGAGCAGGAACTGGCGGAGGCCAAGACCAAGGCCAATGCGATCGGCCAGCAGGCCAACGATGCCGCCAAGGCGGAGGCCGAGGCCGCCCGCAAGAAGATCGAGGCTGCTCTTGACCAGAAGCTTGGCGACGCCGAGGCTCGCATTTCATCCATCAAGGCCAATGCCATGAAGGAAGTCGGCACGATCGCCGAGGACACCGCTTCGGCCATCGTCGAGGCGCTTGTCGGCGGCAAGGCCAGCAAGGCCGAGATCGCGGCAGCCGTCAAATCAGTGGCCCGGTGAGGAACGCATCATGGACGCCACATCACTCGCGACACTTTGGGCCACCGTTGCCCTCGTCATTTTCCTGGCCATTGCCGTCTACATCAAGGTGCCTAAGCTGATCGCCAAGGCGCTCGACGCCCGCGCCGACAAGATCAGCAACGAGCTTGAAGACGCGCGCCGGCTGCGCGAGGAGGCCCAGCAATTGCTCGGCCAATACCAGCGCAAGCGCAAGGAAGCCGAGCAGGAGGCCACCGACATCGTCGCCGCCGCCAAGCGCGAGGCCGACATGCTGGCTGCCGAGGCGCATAAGAAGACCGAAGACTATGTTGCCCGGCGCACCGCGCTTGCCGAGCAGAAGATCGGTCAGGCCGAGCGCGAGGCGATCAGCGAGGTGCGCGCCAGCGCCGTCGATATTGCCGTCGAAGCCGCACGCACGCTGCTCGCCGGCAAGATCGACGCAAAGGCCGGCGCCGACCTGTTCAAGGCCTCGCTTCAGGACGTGAAGTCCAAGCTGAATTAAGCGATTTTATCGAGAAATTCATCGAAAGCCGCCTGGGAAACCTGGGGGCTTTTTTGCGCATTGGCGAAAGCGGCTGAGCGCGTAATCTCCCCCCTTGAAGGGGAGATGGCCGGCAGGCCAGAGGGGGTAGCCGCGCGTGAAGCGCCAACCTTCCCTTTTGTCCCACATGGCGTCGCGCCAGCCGAGGCGACCCCCTCTGTCGCCTTCGGCGACATCTCCCCCTCGAGGGGGAAGATTGGCGCTCGCCCTCAATCCAGGCCCGAAAGGCTCTCTTCATCGAGCACCTCGGTTCCACCAAGCCGGAACGGTGCGAAGGACGCGCGGTGCAGCCGCGCCACCGGTCCATGCATCTCGATCGCGGTGCGGTGGCGGACCGTGGCGTACCCCATATGGAGTTCGAACCCGTAATGCGCGTGATGGCTGCCGCAGCCGCACATCATCCGGTCGCGCATCACCTTGGCGACGATCGAGGCGGCGGCGATCGACTGCGAGCGCTGGTCGCCCTTGATCAGCGCTCTGCCTTCGCATGGCAGTCCGGGTGGCACGTCGCGCCCGTCGGCCAGGGCCAGCTTTGGCTGCACCGAGAGCCCGACCAGAGCGCGACGCATCGCCTCCAGGCTGGCCTTGAGAATATTGCTGCCATCGATGCCTTCCGCGCTGACCGAAGCCATCGACACGCCAAGAGCGGAGCCGAGGATTTTCAGGAACAGCGCCTCGCGCTGCAGATGGCTGAGGCGCTTGGAATCGTCGAGCCCGTCGGGAATGTTGGCGGGATCGAGCACCACCGCTGCCGCCACAACCGGCCCGGCGAGCGGGCCGCGGCCGGCCTCGTCCATTCCCGCCACCGGCCACAGGCCTTCAGCCATCGCCTTCGTCTCGAAGGAGAAATCGGGTCTCTCAACGATTTCGAAGAGAAGCGGAGAATCAGAACGCGCGCGAGCCATGTTGCGGCGAGGTTCGCATCGGCTCCGATTCTCCGCAAGCCCCTCCGGGTCGGGTGAGGCACCGGACCCGGAGGGCACCGTCTGCAAGCCCGGGGACAGGACAGGCCGGACGGGATTTTTTCATGTGCCGCCGGCGACGGCGGCACATGATGTCTTCATAGCAACATCAGTTGCTCGGTTGCCTTCGCGGCGACGACGAACTGGTCGGTCCTGAGCGACCGCCGTTCTGCGTTGAGGCCAAGCCGTTTGGCGGCGATCTCGAAGCGCCGGCCGATCTGCCAGGCATAGGGGCCGGCGCCTTTCATGCGCTTGCCCCAATCCGAATCGTAATCCTTGCCGTCGCGCATTGAGCGGATCAGCGACATGACATGACGGTAGCGGTCCGGATAATGGCGCAGCAGCCAATCCTTGAAGATCGGCGCCACCTCCAGCGGCAGGCGCAGCACGACATAGCCGGCCTCGCGCGCTCCTGCCGCACGTGCCGAATCGAGGATGCGTTCCATCTCCTGATCGGTCAGGCCGGGGATGATCGGAGCGACCATGACCGAGGCTGGAATGCCGGCAGCCGAAAGCTGCCTGATCGCCTCCAGCCGCTTGGTCGGCGTCGACGCGCGCGGCTCCATCGTTCTGGCCAGCATGCGGTCGAGCGTCGTCACCGATAGCGCCACCTTGGCCAGCCCGCGTTCGGCCATGCGCGACAGAATGTCGATGTCGCGCGTCACCAGCGCGGATTTGGTGACGATGCCGACCGGATGGCCGCGCGCCTCCAGCACTTCGAGGATCTCGCGCATGATCCGGTACTGCTTCTCGATCGGCTGGTAGGGATCGGTGTTGGTGCCGATGGCAATGGTGCGCGGCTGGTAGCCGTCCTTCGACAGTTCCTTGTCGAGCAGCCGCGCCGCATCCGGCTTGGCGAACAGCTTCGATTCGAAATCCAGCCCCGGCGACAGGCCCATGAAACTGTGCGTCGGCCGGGCGAAGCAATAGACGCAGCCATGCTCGCAGCCGCGATAGGGATTGATCGAGCGGTCGAAGGAAATGTCGGGCGATTCGTTGCGGGTAATGATGGTGCGCGGCTTTTCGACCTGCACCTCGGTCTTGAACGGCGGCAGCTCCTCCAGCGAATTCCAGCCATCGTCGAACACATGCCGGCTGACCGGTTCGAACCGGCCGGACGGATTGATGCCGGCGGACCGGCCGCGATTGCGCTCCGGGCGGACACGGACGCCACTCTGCTCGATCATTGCATTGGCCATCTCGGCTCTTCCAGCCCCGAAGGCGGCAATGTCGGCACGCACGATCTGTTCCATTTTCGCCCTCTCCCAGGGACTGTCGGCTGGCTGTCGAATCGCTCTGCTCATGAAAATAATCCTATTCTATCCTAGGGAACAAATCAAGAACATTCTTATGATGCGTCGCAAAAACTGGCGCTGCGCCCGGCTTTCCGCTATTCGGCTAACGATGCTCAGCGTTCTCATCCAGACCCTGAATGACGAAGAGAGACTTGCCCGCACGCTCGCCTCGCTGATCGGCGGCGCGGTCGAGGGCGTGGTGCGCGATGTCATCGTCTGCGACACCGGCTCGACGGACCAGACGCACCGCGTTGCCGAACATGCCGGCTGCCTTTATGTGGCGAGCGGCGGCATTGCTGCCGGCATCAGGCAGGCCAAGGGCGACTGGCTGCTGCTGCTGGAGCCGGGCGCGCGATTGGCGGAGGGCTGGATCGACGAGGTCGTTGCCCACACGGCTCGGCAAACCATGCCGGCGCGGTTCTCGCGGGCGCGCGGCAGTCGCGTGCCGCTCCTGTCGCGGGTGTTTTCGGGAAACCGGGCACTGTGCGAAGGGCTGGTGATCAGCAAGCGTCAGGCCGCGGCCTTAGCGAAAAACGCCCGCAGCGCCGAGGCCATCGCCCGCGGCCTCGCGACCAAGAGGCTCGACGCCGAGATCTGGGTGGCGCCGGTGAAGTGAGGGTCCTCTCTCGCGGTAAGCGGGCGCGGAAAGGGCGCGTATTTCGCCGAAGGGATTCCAGATCGTCTTTTTATCAGACCGGTAGCTTGTCTGGATTAGGCGGCGCGCAAAGTCGTTGGCGGGAAACGGTCTGGCGGGGCCGTATTGGCGCGACACTCCTGGAAGGAATGCATATGGGGAATGCATATGCTTGTCGTCCTGCGGGAAACTCGCGATACTCCGCGACATTTCGGGGAGATTGCAGATGAATGTATCTCAATTCGTTCGTATCGCCTTACTCGGAGCCGCTTGGTCAGTACCGACGATCGCGGTGGCGCAGGAGTCGTCGCTTTGGTCGGTTTATGAGAACACGCTCAAATCGGCCAAGTACATCGATCTGACCCATGCCTTCGAGCCGGTGCAGCCCGTATGGCCGGGCTTCGCCAATGCCAAGTTCAAACCGGCTGTCGCCGGGAAGGATATCGAGGGCTACGTCAAGGCCGGCGAAGAGTTCACCTACGACAAGCATGGCTTCGTCGCGAGCGCCTACGAGTTGTCGACGGACCAATATGGCACGCAGCTTGATCCACCCTCCCACTGGAACCCACTCGGTGCAACGATCAGCGACCTGCCGGCCACTTATGCCGTGCGACCGCTCGTCGTGATCGACATCAGCGGCAAGGTGCAGACTGACGAAGGCTATCACCTCCAGGTCGCCGACATCGAAGAGTGGGAAAAAGAGCACGGCCGGATACCGGAGGGTTCGGTCGTGTTCGTGCGTTCGGACTGGTACAAGAAATGGTCCGATGCCGCCCGCTTCAACCAGAAGCCGTTTCCAGGCGTCAGTTTGGATGCACTGAAGTTCCTGCATCTGGAGCGGAAGATTCTGTTTCATGGTCATGAGCCGCTCGACACCGACACCACGCCCAATCTCGAAGGCGAACATTGGCTGCTTCACAACGATTTCACGCAGGCAGAAGGCGTTGCAAACCTCGACAAGGTGCCAGAGGCCGGGGCGTTGGTCACAATCGGCTTTGCCAAGCCGCTTGGCGGGTCAGGCGGATATGCGCGTTACGTCGCTATTGCACCCGCCGACTGGACGGAGGGCGTTTCGGTCATCGAAGCGCCTGGTGCGCCGCTTTCCCGGAAAAAGGCGCCGCTCAAGCGCGACGAGAACGGCGTCTTCCGTCCGACGCCCTGATCACTGGCGATGTCAGTCGGGAGGCCGGCCATGGCGCGTCCCATTCCGCGCGATTTGCCGCGCAAGTCGGGACAAAAGGTCCAGACTACCAACCCCTCTGGCGCTCGCGAAAACGTGACTGTCACGACGATAGCCATCACGATTGCTAACGCTATCGTGGCATGAGCGCGCCGATCCTGCCACGGGAGGCAGTCATGCTCCGCCTATCTGCCGCCGTTCTGCTGACCCTGGCTTTCTGGCCATTCACCGCGTCGGCCCAGGAACAGCCGCCGCCGTCGAGATGCGTTGCGATCGCCCAAGGGCTGCCGTCGGCCACCTATGCCAGCTTCACAGCGCCAAAGGCGCAGACGCCTCTGCTGGCCGAGGCTTTCGCCGACGGCGACGTTACGATCACTTATGCCGGCCATTCGACCTACATCATCGAGACACCTGCCGGCGTCAGGGTCGCCACCGACTTTTCCGGCGTCTACGGCGCTGACCCGCTGCCGCGCGTGGTGACCATGAACAAGGCCCACCGCACCCATTATTCGGATCATCCGGATCCCGGCATCGAATATGTGCTGCGCGGCTGGAATCCGGACGGCGGTCCGGCGCGCCACGCGCTTGTCGTGGACGATGTCTACATCCGCAACGTGCCGACGGATATCCGCAATGGCGGCGATCTCGGCAAGGACGGCAATTCCATCTTCATCTTCGAAGTAGCGGGACTCTGTATCGGCCATCTCGGCCATCTGCACCACCGGCTCGAGGACGCGCATTACGGCGCCATCGGCCGGCTCGACATCCTTATGGTGCCTATCGACGGCGGCATGACGCTGTCGCTCGACCGGATGACTGAAATCACCGCGCGGCTCTATTCCTCGATGATCCTGCCGATGCATCGCCATTCGACCCCGATCAGCGAATTCACAGGCAGGATGGGCGACGATTTCGCGGTGGAATTCCTCTCCGGCCGGTCGCTGACCGTTTCACTGAAGACCCTGCCCGACCGGCCGACGATCATCATTCTCGACGGGGTTTGATCGCTTCGTCGCGATCTTCTCCGCCGCGCACGGCCTCTTCGTTCCACCCGCTCGAAACACTCGCTGCCGCGAAATCAACGAGCCTTAATGCTCTGTCAAGCTTGCCAGAAAGTTTGCGACAGCTCCTTTCATTGTGCATTGCACAAAATCTGACCGGAGGTTACCACCCTTTGATGCGGGGCGGATGGGTTTGGGTAACGCCTGAGCGGTGATCGGCCGACGCTTCGTCGACGCGGCCCTTATAGCTGAGGATGCTGATGACCCTTTCAAGTCCTGACCAATCCGGTGCTGCAAGCCTCGAATCGATCGCCCGAAACGGCAGCCTGCTGCGCCGCATTGCCGTGCGGATTCCGACCTATCTGTCCGATCTTCGCGAGAATCCGGCATGGCTGCCGATGTTCATGCTGGCGCGCACCATGCCGGGGCGGCGGTTGCATTGGCGTGGCGCAAAACCGGTTCGACCGGCACAACAAGCTGAGGACACGATGTTCACCGGCGTCGATCGTGATGCGGTGGTCGGCGCGCTCCGCTCGGATGGCCTCTTTTCCGGGCTTGCCCTGCCGTCGTCGGTCCACCAGGAGATCGCCAGCTTTGCGCGGCGCACGCCTTGCTTCGGCAATTTCGATCGTCGGCTGGAGTTCCTGCCGGCCAAGCACGCAGAGGCTGAGAAGCACTTCGGCCGTCCCTTGCTCAGCGGCCACTTTTTCGAGCGAATCCTCGACTGTAGCGCTGCGCTTACCGTGCAGCGCGATCCGCTGCTTCTCGACATCGCCGCCCATTACCTCGGCAGCCAGGCGAAGCTGATCACCACGCGCGTCTGGTGGAGCTTTCCGACGAGCTCCGTCTCCGACGCCGAGAAGAACCTGGCGTCGCTTGGCAAATACCACTTCGATCTCGACGATTGGCGGATGCTGAAATTCTTCTTCTATCTCAATCCGGTCGATGCCGAGACCGGCCCGCATGTCTATGTCCGCGGCAGCCACAACCGCCGCGCCCTCAAGCACCAGTTGACGCTCCTCGTAGGCCATCCCGCGGAAGAGGTTCTGAACGTCTACGGCGCGCAGAGCCCGATTACGCTGACCGGCGAGGCAGGTTTGGGCTTTGTCGAGGATCCCTTCGGCTTCCACATGGGCACAGTGCCTACGCGCAAGCCGCGGCTGATGATGGAAGTTGGCTTCGGCGTTTCGCCGCCCTCGCGCCGGCGGTTCCACGGCGAGCCGGTTATTCGCTGATTTTTGGCGCTGATTTTCCCGAACAGCCTCTTGGGAATCTGGCCTAACTTGTCTTGGTGCCGCCGCGCCGCAGATGTTCGTCCAGGCGCGGCATGATCTCGACGAAGTTGCAGGGCATGTGCCGGTAGTCGAGCTGCGGCTTCAGAATGCCGTCCCAGGCGTCCTTGCAGGCACCGGGCGAGCCGGGCAGCACGAAAACGAAGGTCGCGTTGACGACGCCGCCGGTCACCCGGCTCTGGATCGTCGAAGTGCCGATCTTGTCGTAGGAAATGCGGTGGAACACTTCGGAAAAGCCGTCCATGCGCTTTTCGAAGACCGGCTCCAGCGCCTCCGGCGTCACGTCGCGGCCGGTAAAGCCGGTGCCGCCGGTGGTGATGACGACATCGATCGCTTCGTCCCTCGACCAGCCCAGAACCTTGTCTCGGATTTTCTCGCGGTCGTCGGTGACGATGTCGCGGGCGGCGAGTAAATGCCCGGCCTCCACGATGCGGTCGGCCAGCGTCTGGCCGGATTTGTCGTCGGCGAGGCTGCGCGTATCGGAAACGGTCAGCACCGCGATGCGCACGGGAATAAAGGAACGGCTCTCGTCAATCCAGGCCATGCGTGTCAGCCTCCGATGGCATGCTACGCGTTGCGGCGACGAACCAGTCGGGATGGCGGCTGCGGATATCGACGGCCGCGCGCTTGGCGACATTGCCGGTCTCGAAAAGCCCGAAGCAGGTCGCACCGGAACCCGACATCCGCGAGAACCCCGCTCCGGCCTTGTTGAGCACCGAAAGCGCCTTGTCGATAGCGGGTTGGATCGCGCGCGCCGCGGGCTCGAGATCGTTGCGGGTGATCTCCAGCCAGTTGCGGATGCCGTGGAAGTCGAGCGTGCGCGGCAGCGGCGGCAGCCCCCCATTGTCGCGATCAGAAAGCGCATTGAACACCTCGGCCGTGGAGACGGCGATGCCGGGATTGACGAGAACCAGCCCGAGTGCGGGAAAGCCGGGCACGGCCGACAATTCGTCGCCCACGCCGCGCGCGACCAGCGGCTTTGCCGTAAGGCACATGGGAACGTCGGCGCCCAGCGAGAGGCCGATCCGCGCCAGTTCGGCGTCGTCGAGGTCCAGTCTCCATGTCTCAGCCAACCCGCGCAGCACCGTTGCGGCGTCGCTCGACCCGCCGCCGACGCCGGACGCGACCGGCAGGTTCTTTTCGAGCCTGATGGCAACCGGCGGTGTGTGCCGCTGACCAGCCTGCTTTCGCAACGCGTCGCGTGCTTTCGCGACCAGGTTGCTGTCGTCGAGCGGGACCGCGGAGGCGTATCGGCCCGACACGGAAAACCCGTCGCTGTTCGCAAGCTCGATCTCGACCCTGTCGCCGAAACGCGTGAACACCGCCAGGCTCTCGATCATGTGATAGCCGTCGGCGCGCCTGCCGGTGACGTGCAGCGCGAGATTTATCTTGGCATGCGCATGCAATGCCCGGACGTTGATGCCGGAATCCACGGTGTCAGTCACGAGAGGGATGATGTCAGTCCTTGGCCAGACGGTATTCGCCGGTCTTCGGGTCCTTGACCAGTGTGCCCATTGTGCCGTTGGTCGCCTGCTTTTCGGTGCGCCGTATCTTGGCCGTCACGCGCTCGGCTTCGCTGACGAAGGAGCGATAGCCAAAATAGGCGAGCAGGCCGACTGCGATGAAGAAAATGATCTGTGGCATGTCAAACTCCTCCCTCGCAAGACCGGCTGCGACGGCCGGTCGGGCCGGTCAAGCTTTCAAGTTAAACGCTTTCGCCGGTTTTTCAAAGCCCGAAGCGCGCCCACAGTGCGCGCTCTTCCGCCGCATCGATCACACCGCTTGCGGCAGCCGCGACGATCTCGGGCGCCGAAAAGCCCCCTCTGCTTGAGCCGAACCAGCCGAACCGGCCGAACAGGCCGCGCGGCGCCGTGATCAGTTTGAGCTGGGTTTTTGGCCCGAAGCGGGTCTTCAGCACGCTGCGCATATCGCCGAGCGCATCGACAAGGCCGAGTTCCAGCCCCTTCTTACCGGTCCAGAACAGGCCGGTGAACAGGTCCGGGTCGTCCTTGAGCTTGGGCCCGCGCCGGTCCTTGACGAGGTCGATGAAGGTCTCGTGGACATCGAGCTGCAGCGCCTTCAGCCGCTCGATATCTTCCTTCTTCTCGGGCTTAAACGGATCGAGCACCGCCTTGTTCTGGCCGGCAGTATGGACGCGGCGCTCGACGCCGATCTTCTTCAACAGCTCGGGAAAGCCGAACGAGGCCGACACCACGCCGATCGAACCGACGATGGAGGACGGATCGGCAAAGATCTCGTCGCCGGCGATCGCGATCATGTAGCCGCCCGAAGCCGCCACGTCCTCGACGAAGACCAGAACCTTTTTGTTCTTCTCGGTCGCCAGGTCGCGGATGCGTCTGAAGATCAGCCGCGACTGCACCGGCGAGCCGCCTGGCGAATTGATCGAAATGGCGACCACGGGCGCATCGAAGGAAAACGCCTTCTCGATAGGACCGGCGGTGGACGCGAGCGACAGGCTCGGCCGGAACTGGCCGCCGCCGGGCATGATCGTGCCGTGCAGCCGGATGACGGGAATGACGACGATGTCGGAGCGCCAGGATTTCGGCAGCAGGCGGTTGAGGAAGCGTTTCACGGGGTCTCCGGTCAAATTGGCTTGAAAGCATGTAGGGATTCGCCGGCCAACGGCAATGCCGCGCCGCCGGCCGGTAGAAAAAGGCTCAGTCGCCGAACAGCGAAGCCAGCCCGTTGTTGATCATCTCGGTCCGCTCCGTTGGGCCATCGCCCGATTGTGCATGCAGCATCAGCGGCGGGCGGATCGACAGTTTTCCGCGGGCGCCGAGTACTGCCCTGACGACGATGCGGATCGCCGCTGCCTCGGGGCGAGGGTGGACGGCCAGCATCTCGGCGTCGCCGAAGCGGCCTGATATCGCATCGAGGATGGCGCCGAGCTGATCGGGCCTAGCAATCACGGCAAGACCGCCGCGCGGCCTGACCACAGCAGCCGCACTTCGGATCCAGCTGTCGAACAGCCCATGCTCCGTGACATGTGCCGCCCTTCTGAGCGGGTCCGGCGTGGCGCGATCCTCGGCGGCGTTGAAGGGCGGGTTCATGATGACGAAATCGAAGGAGTTGTCGGCAATGCCAGCGGATGTTCGCGCTTGGCCCGACAGCGCGACGTCGGCCGCGAGCACCGAGGCGCGGTCGTTGAGATGCGCATTGCCGGGATGGGCAAGCGTCGTTGCGGCGAAGGCAGCCATCTCAGGAGACCGTTCGATGAGCACGGCCTCGGCATCAGGACAGCGCGAGAGCACGGCCAGGCCTGCGGCGCCAGCACCCGCGCCGAAATCGGCAAGGCGCCCGGTGAAGGAGGACGGCACGGCAGCGGCCAGCATCATGGCGTCCATGCCGGCGCGATGGCCGGCCTGTTTCGGCTGCACCAGCCAGAACCGCCCGCGATGGAAAGCATCGACTGTATGGGCCGGCGTATCCTGGACAAGGGTGGCGCGCGCCGCGGACATTATTTCTGGCGCATCTCGTTGGCGATGCCGGCATCGGTCAGGATGCGCCGCGCCGCATCGGCTTGGTCGGCGTCGACCATAATGCGCCTGGGCAGGATGCCGATCGAACCGTCGAGCACGCTCATGTTCTGGTCGGCGACGAAGCAGCCAATGCCGGCATCGCGCATCAGCGATTCGACAAAGGAGATGATCACGGCATCATTGGTGCGGATAAGCTCTATCATCGGACGAAACTCGCAGGTTGCAGCGTCTATGTAAACGTGGGTGCCTCCCGTCGCCACCTCGACCGCGCCAAATCGCCTCTTGCCGTGCCTGTAGGTACCGCCCTAGAGTCTGCAGCGGTATCGGGGTGCCGTCGTGCGCGTGACTTAAGACGGGAGTTTGTCGTGGGTGTCGTTCTCAACATCGAAAACGGGAAGCGGGAAGCCGCATCCATCAAGGATCTTATCGATCTGACGGCGACGGATATGGGGCGCGTCAACAAATTGATCCTGTCGAAGGCCGGTTCCGACGTCGAGATGATCCCGGAGATTGCCAACCACCTGATTTCTTCGGGTGGCAAGCGGCTGAGGCCGATGCTGACGCTCGCCTCAGCCCAGATGTTCGGCTATTCCGGCGAGGGCCATGTCAAGCTCGCCACATCAGTCGAGTTCATGCATACGGCCACGCTGCTCCACGACGATGTCGTCGACGAGAGCGGCATGCGGCGCGGCAAGAAGACCGCCCGCATGATCTGGGGCAATCAGGCGAGCGTGCTGGTCGGCGATTTCCTGCTTGGCCAGGCTTTCCGCATGATGGTCGATGTCGGTTCGCTGGAAGCGCTCGACATCCTGTCCAGCGCCGCCTCGATCATTGCCGAGGGCGAGGTGATGCAGCTCGCCGCCGCCAAAAACCTCGAGACCACCGAGGATGAGCATTTCGCGGTGATCAAGGCCAAGACCGCGGCCCTGTTCTCCGCCGCCGCCGAGGTCGGTCCGGTCATCGCCCAGGCGACGCGAAACGATCGCGCGGCGTTGCGCTCCTATGGCATGAACCTCGGGCTTGCCTTCCAGCTGATCGACGATGCGCTGGATTATGGCGGTACCAGCAAGGATCTGGGCAAGAATGTCGGCGACGACTTCCGCGAAGGCAAGGTGACGCTGCCAGTGATCCTGGCCTACCGGCGCGGCACCAAGGCCGAGCGCACCTTCTGGAAGCGCGCCATCGAGGACAATGTCACCGACGACGCCGCGCTGGAAAAGGCGCTCGGGTTGATGACCCGCCACGGCGCGATCGCCGACACCATCGGGCGCGCCGGCCATTTCGGCGAGATCGCCCGCGACGCGTTGGCGCCGCTCGAAGCGACGCCGCAGAAATCGGCGCTGCTCGACGTCATCGATTTCTGCATCAGCCGGGTGAACTGAAAGACATCGCCGACATTTGGCCGGCACGGCACCTGCCCGTCATCTTGGTTTCCCCGGAAGAACCATTGCAGCGAGCAGGCTGAAAACGATGCCTGCCGCAGCGAGCCAGAAGGCGACCTGGATGCCATCGGCGACAGCGACCTTCAAGGCATCGCCCGTCAATCCGCCGACATGGCGGTGGGCAATCGCGATCAACACCGCCATGCCGATCGCATTGCCGACATTGAGCATGGTGGAGGCCATCCCCGACGCGACACCTTGCTCGTCATGGGAAACACCCGAAGCGGCGGCGATCCACAGGGCAGTCCAGACGATGCCTTGCCCGACGCCCGAGATGATCAAGCCGGGTACGAAGGACAGATAGCTGCTGTCGGCGTCTGCACCTGATACCATCAGGGCGGTCCCGGTCGCGCCGAAGACCATGCCGCCGACCAACGTGGCGCGTGTCGAAAAACGCGTTGCCAGACGTTCGCCGAATTGCGTGCCGGCCGCGATGGCGACTGATGGTACAAGGGACGCAAGACCGGCCTGCAAGGCGGTGAAGCCATGCACGTTCTGCAGCAGCACGGTGAGGAAGTAGGGCAGGGCACCGAAAGTCCCCATGTAGCGGCATCCTTCTGCACGGTTCCACGCATCATTCCGCTGCGGAAACTTTCGACGCCCGCCGCTTACGGATCGCTTACGGCATCGGGGTGCCGGTCCTGCAGCAGGACAAGCCGGCAGCGCGTCAGGCCGGCAAAGCGCGGTTGACGGTCGCAGTTGGGCGCTCCTGGCGTGGTTTTTAATCGCATGACCCGATTGTGAATTCGGGCCGGGTTGAAGCGTGACCCCAAAAAGGCCATGCTTTGCCTGGAAAAGATCGAGTGTACGGCGATCCCGCTGACGCGGGCATGGCTTTGACTGAAAGGGATACGATGCGGCAAGGATGTGCGCGCTGGCTGACAGGGCTGGCAATTGTGACGGGCATGGCGATCTCCGGTCTGCCTGCCCATGCCAAAGAGACCACTGAGCCAGTCAATATCACATCGTTCTCGGGGGCCTATCTTGCCGCGCGGGTCGCCGAAGGCGACAATGATCTCGACAGCGCCATCGCCTACTACAAGCAGGCACTCGCCTTCGCTCCCGGTGATACCTCGTTGCAGCAAAGCCTGATGCTGTCGCTGATCGCGCAAGGGCGCTTCGAAGAATCCCTGGTCTATGCCGACAAGCTCAAGACGGTTCCCGACGTCGAGCGGTTCTCGCGCCTGGCGCTGGCCGTCGGTTCCTTTCACAAGAAGGACTTTTCCAAGGCCGAATACTGGCTCAAGCTTTCGCTCGAATCCGATCTCGACCGGCTGATCTCCGGTATTATGACCGGCTGGGCCAAGCAGGGCGCCGGCGACCCCAGCGAGGCCATGGCCTCCATCGACAAGCTGCAGGGTCCGGACTGGTTCGGTCTCTTCAAATCCTTCCATCGCGCGCTGATTGCCGGTGCGTCGGGCCGGCCCGAAAAGGCGGACGCGATCTACGCCGCCACATTGCAGGACACCGCGACCGGTAGCGCCGCGCCCGAAACCTGGATGCGCAATGCGCAGGCCTATGCCGCCTTCCTTGCCCGCAAGGGCGACAAGGACAAAGCGCTGTCCGTGCTCGATCAGGCCGAGGCATTTGCACCCGGCAAGGTCGAGATATCAGCGCTTCGCGACAGGATCTCCAAGGGCGAGGAGGTCGAACCCTTCGTTGCCGGCCCGTCCGACGGCGCCTCGGAAATTCTGCTCGATCTCGCCACCGCGCTCAATCGCGGCGGCGGTGAGCCGTTCGTCCGCCTCTATCTGCAATATGCCCTGGCACTGCGGCCCGACAGCGACGCGGCCCTTGTCCAGCTCGCCGCCGTTTCCGAGCAGTTGAAGGACGGCGAGGGCGCCATCGCCTTCTATCGCCGCATCCCGGCCAGTTCGCCGCTGAAGCCGCTTTCGGAACTGCAGCTCGGCCTCAACCTTGCCGATCTCGACCGCTATGACGAGGCCATCGCCCATCTCAAGGCCCTCGTCGAAGCGCATCCCGACGATATGCGCGCCTATCAGGCGCTCGGTGGCGTCTATGCCTCGAAGGAGGATTTCCGCTCCGCGGCCGGTCTCTATGACAAGGCGGTGGCCGTGCTGAAGGCCCCGACCCGCGCCGACTGGAACATTTTCTACCAGCGCGGCATCGCCTATGAGCGGCTGAAGGAGTGGCCCAAGGCCGAGCCGAATTTCCGCAAGGCGCTGGAATTGTTCCCGGACCAGCCGCAGGTTCTGAACTATCTCGGCTATTCCTGGGTGGACATGAACATCAACCTCGAGGAAGGCCTTCAGATGATCCAGAAGGCCGTCGACCTCAGGCCGAGTGACGGCTACATCGTCGATTCGCTGGGCTGGGCCTATTTCCGCCTGGGCAGGTTTGAAGACGCTGTGCGCGAAATGGAGCGTGCCGTGTCGCTGAAGCCGGAAGATCCGGTGCTGAACGATCACCTCGGCGATGCCTATTGGCGTGTCGGCCGCAGGCTGGAAGCGACCTTCCAGTGGAATCAGGCCCGCGACCTGAAGCCGGACCCCGACGCGCTCGCCGCCTTGCAGCAGAAACTGCTGAAGGGTCTGCCGCCGATCGAATCCAACACGGCGCAGGAAACCCCGAAGGTCAAGCCCGAACCGGCGCCCGCGCCAAAGGGCTGACCCTTCGCCTTGACGCTTGGCGGGCGGCGCTCTAGAGCCTGATCCCGAACCGAAGGTCAGCGCAGCAAAAAGTTGCAGACTTTTCGCACAAGATCATGCGGCCTCATCCAACAGGTGCCGCATCCCGCCGCTCCGTCGAGGCCGCCGTGACCGTTGATATCCCAGCCGATATGCATCCCAGCCGCTCGTTCCAGGGGCTGATCCTGACCTTGCATAACTACTGGGCGGACTATGGCTGCGTCGTTCTCCAACCCTATGACATGGAAGTCGGCGCCGGCACGTTCCACCCGGCGACGACACTGCGCGCGCTCGGGCCAAAGCGCTGGAACGCGGCTTATGTGCAGCCTTCGCGCCGGCCCAAGGACGGGCGCTACGGCGAGAACCCGAACCGGCTGCAGCACTACTACCAATATCAGGTGATCCTGAAGCCGAACCCGCCTAATCTGCAGGAACTTTATCTCGGCTCGCTGGCGGCCATCGGCGTCGATCCGCTTCTGCATGACATCCGCTTCGTCGAGGACGACTGGGAAAGCCCGACGCTCGGCGCCTGGGGGCTGGGCTGGGAGTGCTGGTGCGACGGCATGGAGGTCTCGCAGTTCACCTATTTCCAGCAGGTCTGCGGCATCGAATGCGCGCCGGTGGCGGGCGAGCTCACCTACGGACTGGAGCGGCTGGCCATGTATGTGCAAGGCCTCGACAATGTCTACGACCTCAACTTCAACGGCCGCGAGGGCGCCGACAAGGTGACCTATGGCGACGTCTTCCTGCAGGCCGAGCAGGAATATTCGCGCCACAATTTCGAATTCGCCAATACGGCGATGCTGCTCCGGCATTTCGAGGACGCCGAAGCCGAGTGCAAGGCGCTGCTCGATGCCGGCGCGCCTTTCTCCCCCCTCGAGGGGGAGATGCCCGCGAGGGCAGAGGGGGTTGCCTCAGAAGGCACCGCAAGTAAGACGTCGAGCACTGTCCGAGCGACCCCTCCCGGCCAGACTTTGTCTGGCCGCCCTCCCCTCAAGGGGGAGGGGAACCACCGGATGGTGTTTCCCGCCTACGACCAGTGCATCAAGGCCAGCCACGTCTTCAACCTGCTCGACGCGCGTGGCGTGATCTCGGTCACCGAGCGGCAGAGCTATATCTTGCGGGTGCGCAATCTGGCGAAAGCCTGCGGCGAGGCGTTTTTGCTGACGCAGGCCGGCGGGCTAGCGGCTTAGCTCCAGAGACCGTTGGCGATTTCGACTGAAGCGCTGATTGGCAATACGCATTGGCCGCTGGAGCCAGCCATTGTCCGCAGCGCTTGCCTAACGCCGGGCATCGTGAACGTGCCATGAGCCTGCGCCGCGAAACAGGCGCTGAGCGCGAGGATCTGGAGGAATGTCGATGCCGTCTTCATGGTCGTTCAGCCAATAGTTCTCTGCCTGAGCGTTGGTCGCTTCAGCGCCGCGTTCGGTTCATGGAAATCTTTGACCCAAGGACGGATAGCCCCGCATCGACCCGACAGGCAGCGGAATATTTTTGGAAATCGTTGGTAGACACGCCGATTGCATGGGGAAGGGTGACAGCGGCCAGCCGAGTTGCTATGCCCCGCCCGGACCATTTGCCGCGTGAGCACAATCAATGCCCGACCTGCTTTTAGAACTCCGTTCGGAAGAGATTCCCGCGCGCATGCAGCGCAAGGCGGCGGGCGACTTGAAGAAGATGATGACGGACGGCCTGTTCGAGGCCGGGCTGACCTATGAGGCGGCGCGCGAATATTGGACGCCGCGCCGGTTGGCGCTCGACATTCGTGGCGTGACCGCGCGCTCGAAGGACATCAGCGAGGAGATCAAGGGACCCTCGACCAAGGCGCCCGAACCGGCGGTCCAGGGTTTTCTGCGCAAGGCCGGGCTTTCCTCGATCGCCGAGGCGCATGTCCATGCCGATCCGAAGAAGGGCGACTTCTATGTCGCCCATATCGCGAAGCCGGGCCGGGCGGCGGAAGAAATCATCGCCGAACTGGTGCCGGGGATCATCCGCGGCTTTCCATGGCCGAAATCGATGCGCTGGGGGTCGGCCTCGGCGAAACCCGGATCGTTGCGCTGGGTGCGGCCGCTGCAATCCATCCTCTGCACCTTCGGCCCGGAGACCGAGGAGCCGGTTGTCGTCGACTTCGAGATCGACGGCATCCGCTCGGGCAATGTCACCTACGGCCACCGTTTTCATGCGCCGGACGCGATCACCGTGCGCCGTTTCGAAGACTATGCCGCCAAGCTGGAGACGGCGATGGTCGTGCTCGACGCCGACCGGCGCAAGGAGATCATTCTTTCCGACGCCAGGAATCTCGCTTTCGCCAACGGGCTCGACCTTGTCGAGGACGAGGGGCTGCTCGAGGAAGTCTCAGGCCTGGTCGAATGGCCTGTCGTGCTGATGGGCGAATTCGAGCAGGACTTTCTCGCCATTCCAGCCGAGGTGATCCGGCTGACCATCCGCGCCAACCAGAAGTGCTTTGTGACGCGGCCGCAGGACGTCGGTGAAGCGCTTTCCAACCGCTTCATCCTGACCGCCAATATCGAAGCAAGCGACGGCGGCAAGGAGATCGCCCACGGCAACGGCAAGGTGGTGCGCGCCCGCCTGTCCGACGCGCTCTATTTCTGGAAGACCGACCAGGGCGACCTGCCCGACCTCGACCAGTTGCAGGCATCGGCGGAAAAGTTCGGGCTCGTTCTCAAGAAGCCGCTTGACCAGCGTATGGCCCGCCTCGACCATCTCGGCGTGACGTTCCATGCCAAGCTCGGGACGCAGGGTGAGCGGGTTGAGCGGATTAAGAGGCTGGCTGGCGAGATCGCTGACACCTTGTCGAAGCAGCCGAATTTCTTCGATGGCAAGCTTCTGTCCGCCGACGATCTGAACGTCGAGCAGAAATATCTCCGCGAGCGCGCCGAGCGTGCTGCCGTCCTGGCTAAAGCCGATCTCACCACCGAAGTGGTCGGCGAGTTCCCGGAATTGCAGGGCGCCATGGGTCGCAAATATGCGTTGCTGCAGGGCGAGCATCCTTCGGTAGCAGCGGCCATCGAGGAACACTACAAGCCGCAGGGCCCGTCGGATCGCGTGCCGACCGATGCGGTTTCGATTGCCGTCGCACTGGCGGACAAGCTCGACACCTTGGTGGGATTCTGGGCGATCGATGAAAAGCCGACGGGGTCGAAGGATCCATTTGCGCTGCGAAGAGCGGCGTTGGGAGTGATCAGGATTTTGGTTGAAAATGGGGTGAGGCTGGAATTGGTCGACAGCTTGGAATCCCAAATTCCGGCAGTCCATCGAGCCATGAAGAATTCCGCTCCAAACCTTTCGATTGGGAGGGGAATGCGGCAGGTAGCAGGCAGGAAAGTTGGCGTCGAGGTGATCGACCTCCTTGCCTTCTTCCACGACCGCCTGAAGGTTTATCTGCGCGACCAAGGTGCCCGGCACGACCTCATCGACGCTGTACTGGCGGCGGGTTCGCGCCCAATCTCCCCCCTAGAGGGGGAGATGTCGGCGAAGCCGACAGAGGGGGGCGCTGTCCCGCCATCGTCTCAAAATTCTGCCGGGGAAGGGCGCTCTACGGCGCCCCCCTTCGCCCTGCCGGGCATCTCCCCCACAGGGGGGGAGATCGGCCAATCGTCCAATGACGATCTCCTTCAAATCGTCCGCCGCGTCCAAGCGCTTGGCTCCTTCCTCGACACCGAGGACGGCAAGAACCTGCTTGCCGGCACCAAGCGTGCGGCCAACATCCTGGCCGCCGAGGAGAAGAAGAAAACGACGGTTGCCGAACGTGTTGAGCCGGCTCTATTCCGGGAAGATGCCGAGAAAGCGCTGTTTGCCGCGGTGAATCAGGCCGAGAGAGAAGCCGGCGAAGCGATTCAAAACCAAGACTTTTCCGCCGCCATGCTGACGCTTAGCGCGTTGCGTGAACCGGTTGATTCATTCTTTGAACGCGTTCTTGTGAATGATGAGGACCAGGCCGTGCGCGCCAACCGCCTGGCACTGCTGGCACGCATCCGGGCGGCGACTGACCAGGTTGCGGATTTCTCGAAAATCGCCGGCTGAGGCTTGGCAATTAGGCGAGCGTCGTCCTGGCCTCGAACCGCTATCTGGCCTGGTCGATCTCGGGAATGGGCGCCGGCTGCGGCGTTGCGGGCTCAGGCGGGCTGTTCGTCGCCGTTATCTTTTTGTCGGATCTGGTGGCCGCCCCAGGTGCTGCGGCAGGTGCGGCGCTGGGAGCCGGCTTTGCGAAGGCGTCGCCGACGATGCCGCCGCGAATGATCATCGGGCTTTGCATGAAATCATGCTTGGGCTTGGGCTGGCTCGGAATCGCAGCAACTTTTTCATAGGTGACATCGGGCACTGGTTCGCCGAGCGCCACGATCGATGGCGTCGAGGAGCTCTCAGCCACCTTCACCGGTTCAGGCGCGCCGAGCCTGATGACGGACGGCGTCGAGGATGGTGCACTAAGAACAACGAAGGACGAAGCCTTTGCTCCGCCCGCCGCCAGCGTGAGACCAAGCGCTCCCAGGATACGCACCCAGACCATGACAAATTCCCCTTGCCCAACAAGCCGGCAACATATCGTGCGGGAATTGATGCGGGCTTGCGGGGAAAGATAGCATTTTAGCGATTGGTAATTCGCTAACCCCCGGACTTGCCCCGTAAACGCCACCGTATTACGCACCCACATCTGTGAGGTGATGAGAGTGGCTGAGATACTTGCCGCCGGCGAGGCGATGGAGCGGGCGCTGGCGCTGCTCGAAGGCGGCGATGTCGTCGCCATTCCGACGGAAACCGTCTACGGGCTGGCCGCCAACGCCACCAATGGCGCTGGCGTGGCGCGCATCTTCGAGGTCAAGGGCCGGCCGCGCTTCAACCCGCTGATCGCCCATGTCGCCGATCTGGCGATGGCCGAGCGCATCGCACTGTTCGACCCGCTGTCGAAAAGACTGGTGCAGACATTCTGGCCGGGACCGCTGACGCTGGTGCTGCCGCAGCGGCCTGGCAACGGCATTCATCCGCTGGTCACGGCCGGGCTCGATACGATTGCGCTGCGCATGCCGAAAGGCTTTGGCGGCGAACTGATCGCCAGGCTCGGCCGCCCGCTTGCAGCGCCCAGCGCCAATTCTTCAGGCAGGATCAGCGCAACGACGGCCGAGGCGGTGGCGGCGGATCTCGGTGCAAAAATCAAGCTGGTGGTCGATGGCGGCGCGACGTCGGTCGGGCTCGAATCGACGATCGTCAAGATCGAGGGCGGAAAGCTGCGGCTGCTGCGGCCCGGAGGCATTGCCGCCGAGGAGATCGAAGCGGCCGCCGGCATGACGCTGCTGCGCGGTGCGGCGGGCATCGAGGCGCCGGGCATGCTCGCCTCGCACTACGCGCCGGGTGCTGCGGTGCGGGTCAACGCCGCAAAAGTCGCAAAGGGCGAAGCCTTGCTGGCGTTCGGCCCCCGCCGAGCCGAAGGCTGGCAAGGTGCTGCCGCCTTGCGCAACCTGTCCGAAACCGGCGACCTCCGCGAGGCGGCGGCCAACCTCTTTGCCCACATGCAGGATCTCGATCGCAGCGGCGCCAAGACAATCGCCGTCGAGCCGATCCCGTTCGATGGGCTGGGCGAGGCGATCAACGACCGGCTTTCGCGCGCCGCCGCCCCTCGTGACCAGGCCGCCCCGCGTGACAAGATCGATTGAGCACCATAGTTTCCACCTATGAACGACATATCCCGGGATATCGACCCCGCCCTGATCGACCGCTTTGCGGCCATCGTCGGCGACAAATATGCGCTTCGCGACCAGCAGGATATCGCGCCCTACCTCGCGGAGAGGCGCGGCCGGTGGCATGGCCGAACGGCGCTGGTTCTGAGGCCCGGCAGCGTCGACGAGGTCAGCCGCATCATGCGGGTGGCGACCGAGACGGGAACGCCGGTCGTGCCGCAAAGCGGCAACACCGGGCTGGTCGGCGCGCAGGTGCCGGATATGTCCGGCCGCGAGATCGTGCTGTCGCTGTCGCGGCTGAACCGCATCCGCGAGATCGACGTCCTGTCCAACACGGTCACCGTCGAGGCCGGCGTCATCCTGCAGACGCTGCAGGAAGCGGCCGATGCCGCCGACCGGCTGTTTCCGCTGTCGCTTGCCGCGCAAGGCTGCTGCCAGATCGGCGGCAATCTCTCTTCCAATGCCGGCGGCACCGGCGTTCTTGCCTACGGCAATGCGCGTGAGCTCTGCCTCGGCGTCGAAGTGGTGCTGCCGACCGGCGAGGTGTTCGACGATCTGCGCAAGTTGAAAAAGGACAACACCGGCTACGATCTGAAGAACCTGTTTGTCGGCGCTGAAGGCACGCTCGGCGTCATCACCGCCGCCGTGCTCAAGCTTTTCCCCAAGCCCAAGGGGCGCGAGGTGGCCTTTGCCGGCCTGTCGTCACCTGAGGCGGCACTGTCTCTGTTCAGCCTGGCGATGGATCGCGCCGGGGCCGCACTCACCGCTTTCGAACTGATCGGACAGAGGCCCTACGATTTTACGCTTCTGCACGCGCCAGGCGTCGTGCGGCCGCTGTCCGGGGATTGGCCGTGGTATGTGCTGATGCAGATCTCGTCGGGGCGCTCGGCGGAGGATGCGAGGGGCCTGATCGAGGAGGTGCTCTCAGCCGGCCTCGAGCAGGGGATCGTCGGCGATGCGGTGATTGCGGCGAGCATCGCGCAGGGCGATGCCTTCTGGAATTTCCGCGAGGTGCTGCCCGAGGCGCAGAAGCCCGAAGGCGCCTCGATCAAGCACGACATCTCGGTGCCGGTGGCGGCCATCTCGCAATTCATCGAAAGGGCGGCCTGCGCCGTTCAGTCGGTCAGCCCCGGTGCGCGCGAGGTGTGTTTCGGCCACATGGGCGACGGCAATCTCCACTACAATATCTCCCGGCCGGTCGGCGGCGATGACGAGGCATTTCTCGGGCTCTATCACGTCATGAACAAGGCCGTGCACGATGTCGTGCGCAGCTTTCACGGCTCGATCTCGGCAGAGCACGGCATTGGCCAGCTGAAGCGGGATGAATTGATCGCGACAGCGCCGCCGATGGCGATCGATTTGATGCGCAGGGTGAAGACGGCCTTCGACCCGGCCGGCATCATGAATCCCGGTAAGGTTATCTGATCCTTTCGCCGTCTTGTGAATGGTTGCATTCCGATAACCATCCCCCTGAGATCAGCAAAATTTAACCGACTTTCTTAAGCGCTGCGATAAGAAGCCCGCGCTAATGTTTCTCCACAACGAGGCTGGAAAAACCGGCCCGGAGAACCGGAAGACCGGCTCTCAGGAGAGACAGGAAAGGCACAATATGAACACTGGACTGAAGCCAGTCTGGGCCGGGCGCAACATGCGTCTCGACCCATTCCGCCTGCCGCAGGTGGTGAGCTACGCCACGCGCGACGATTATGGCGACGTTACCTTCACCATCGACCATCGTGGCGCCGTCATTCGCCGCATGCTGGAGATGAGCGGCGTGCCGGCGTTCATCGCTCTGCCCGCCAACGCGTTTCGTGGCGTGGCCGCCCGCGCGATGGAGGATCCGGATGGCAATGTCACGGTGACGCTGGAGCTTCTGCACAATGATCCGATGCTGTCGGTGCCCCTGCTGGTGGCCGACGATCTCGAGGATGTCGCCGCCGACTGGCGCGCCTGGGCCGATGCCTACCGTCTGCCGATGCTTCTGATCGAATCGGACGGCATCGCCCGCACGCTGGAGGAATCGCTTGGCGCCGCCATCAAGACATTGCCGGCGCAGAACCGTCGCAAGGGTCGGGTTTCGACGACGCGTCGTCCGCGCTTCCTCGCTCGCCGCAGGGCCGGCGACCTCGGCCTCAGGCTGGTGATTGGCGGCCAGGAGATCATTTCGCGCGAATAGCTACACCAGCGGCTTTAGCGCCACCCACAGCGCACCGCCGATCAGGCCAAGGAAGATCAGCCAGCCGACCTGGTTGTTCGACCTGAACAAAAGCATGCACTGGTCCGGATCGTCGATGTCCAGCACTGCTATCTGCCGCGCCATATGGGCGCCGGCGGCGATCAGCCCGGCTAGCGCCGGCACCGGCGCCTGCGCCGACGCGAAGGCAATGGCGAAGCAAACCAGCGCCCCGCCATAAAGCCCGACGAGCCAGGTCTTGGTGTTGTCGCCGAACAGGCGTGCGGTCGAGCGCACGCCGACGATGGCGTCGTCCTCCTTGTCCTGATGCGCATAGATCGTATCGTAGCCGATCACCCACAGGATCGAGCCGATATAGAGCATGACGGGCGGGCCATCGAGATCGCCGAACTCGACCGCCCATCCCATCAGCGCACCCCAGGAAAAAGCAAGGCCGAGAACCAGTTGCGGCCAGTTGGTATACCGCTTCATGAATGGGTAGATGGCGACGACGGCGAGCGAGCAGATGCCGAGCAGGATGGCAAAGCCGTTGAACTGCAAAAGCACAGCGAGTCCAATCAAGGCCTGGATAACGAGAAACGCCCAGGCCTGCCGGCGCGTGACCTTTCCCGCCGGCAGCGGCCGCGAGCGCGTACGTTCCACCTGGTTGTCGATGTCCTGGTCGACCAGATCGTTATAGGTGCAGCCGGCGCCGCGCATGGCGATGGCTCCGATCAGGAACAGCACGAGATACCATGGCGCTGGCAGCAGCGTGAGCAGTGGATCAGTCGGGCGTGGATAGGCACTCGCGGCAAGGGCTGCCGACCACCAGCACGGCCACAACAACAACTGCCAGCCGATCGGCCGGTCCCACCGGGCAAGCTGCGCATAGGGCCACAGCCAGCGCGGCAGAATGCGATAAACCCAGTGGCCGCTCGGCGCATCGGCGACGCGGCCCTGGGCAGCTTTCGATTGGAGGGGTTCCATCGTGCTGAAGTGGCAGCAGCGGCGAACGCCGTCAAGCATCAAGCAGGCCGACCTATTCCCGTTCCCGTGTGGAATTGCTCTCAAACTCTCCCAAATGTCTTGACCCGTTGTCCGGGGCGCAATAGCGCAGTCCTGATCGTGGAATGGCAAGGGATCTGGGCATGCGTGTTTTGTTGATCGGCTCCGGCGGCCGCGAACATGCGCTGGCCTGGAAGATCGCGGCCTCGCCCCTGCTGACGAAGCTTTACGCGGCGCCGGGCAATCCAGGCATCGGCCAAGAAGCCGAGCTGGTGACGTTAGACATTGCCGATCATGCGGCGGTGGCCCGGTTCTGCACGGAGAAAAAGATCGACCTCGTCGTGGTCGGGCCGGAAGGACCGCTGGTCGACGGCATTGCAGACGACCTCCGCGCTGAAAACATCCGCGTCTTCGGCCCGTCCAGGGCGGCGGCGCGGCTGGAAGGCTCGAAGGGTTTCACCAAGGACCTTTGCGCGAAATACGATATCCCGACCGCCGCCTATGGCCGTTTCGGCGACCTGGCGTCGGCCAGGGCCTATGTCGAAAAGACGGGCGCGCCGATCGTCATCAAGGCCGACGGCCTCGCCGCCGGCAAGGGCGTCACGGTCGCGATGACGTTGGCCGAGGCGCTGGCCGCACTCGATGCCTGTTTCGACGGGTCCTTCGGGCAGGCCGGCGCGGAGGTGGTGGTCGAGGAGTTTCTCACCGGGGAGGAGGCGAGCTTCTTTTGCCTGTGCGACGGTGTCACCGCGCTGCCGTTCGGCACCGCACAGGACCACAAGCGCGTCGGCGACGGCGACATCGGCCCGAACACCGGCGGCATGGGCGCCTATTCGCCGGCCCCGGTGATGACGCCGGAGATGATCGATCGCACCGTGCGCGAAATCGTCGAGCCAACCATGCGCGGCATGGCCGAACTTGGCGCGCCGTTTTCCGGCGTGCTGTTTGCCGGGCTGATGATATCAGGCGAGGGGCCGAAACTGATCGAATACAACACCCGTTTCGGCGACCCGGAATGCCAGGTGCTGATGATGCGGCTGAAGGACGATCTCCTGGTCTTGCTCAACGCTTCTGCCGACGGGCAGCTTGCACATACCTCAGTGCGCTGGCGCAACGAGGCGGCGCTCACCGTGGTGATGGCGGCAAGGGGCTACCCCGGCACGCCGGAAAAGGGCTCGGTCATCCGCGGCGTCGAAGAGGCCGCGGGCGATGGCGTCGAGATCTTTCACGCCGGCACCGCCATCGACAGCGGCGCGCTGGTCGCCAATGGCGGCCGTGTGCTCGACGTCACGGCTGTCGGCGGCACGGTCGGCGAGGCGCAGAGACGAGCCTATGCCGCGCTCGACCGGCTCGATTGGCCGCAAGGCTTCTGCCGCCGCGACATCGGCTGGCAGGCCGTGGCCCGCGAGCAGGCGCGCTGACCAACAACGGTTAGCGCGGGCTACGGTCTAACTCGGTCGACGCGGTGCTGACCGGATCGGTGGGCGCGACTTCAACGGCCGATGCGGAGGGCTTATCCTTTCGAAGCCACGCCACATAGTCGGCGATCCGGCGCGGAAGACGCAGCGCTGTCCCTACGGCAGGCATTTGCAAGCTGCCGCGGAACTTGGACCAGCCCGCGCTGAACGCGGCGACCAGCTCGGTGAAGCTCGGCGGCGGCGCAACGGTGGCGTAGGTAAGGGCGCCATTGCCGGCCAGCCCGGCTTCACGCGAGAGAGGCACCGGTATCGAGGCGAGGTAATCCGGCTGCGCGTCGATCAGGCCGCCAAAGGGCCAATGCGCGCGCAATGTGGCGGCATCCATCGGTGCGACATTAACGTCAATGTCGTTGGGTGTGCCAGCCACCCGGTAGGGGCAGCGGAACCGGCCGCAATTGGCTTTTGCCGAAAACTGCCAGAGTGCGTAGCGTTGCCAGTTGCCCATCGGAAAATGCACGCCGATGTCCGGCTTGTAGCGCGCATACCAGAGCGGCAGCCGCGACAGGAGCCGGTATTTGTACTTGTTGTCGGCGATGTGCTTGGCGGTCTTGCCGTTGGTATAGAGCACCGGAAAGCGGCCCAGCCGCCGATGCACATGGCGGACGAATTCCTCTGCATCCTCGAGCGACATCCATTTCGTGGGGTCGTCATCCTCGATGTCGAGGGCAAGCAGGTCATCCGGACCAGGTTTCGCGAAATTGATAAAATTATTTGCCTGTCCCACCGGGTTGCCGGGGCGGGCGAGATGATAGGCGCCCCATTTCAGGCCGAGCGCCTTGGCCACCACCTTGCGCGTCTGGAACAGTTCCTGTGCCACCGCATGGCGCTTCCACAGCGCCTTGCAGAGCCGCGTCTCGGTCTCGTCGCCGAAACAGAAATAGGCTGGCGGCATCCCGTCGGACGCCTTGTTGATGAAGCCGACGATCCGCTTGTCGGTCGCAAGTTCAGCCCAATCGATGGAATTGTATTCGTAGGCGTCGATCACCAGCGCCCGGTCGGCAGCCTTCCACGGCGCGGAGAAATCCGAGGCTTGTGTCGGCTCCAACGCCATTGTCATCGCGGTCGCGACGACGAGAAGTCCTAGGCGGCGGAGAGGGTGCGCCGGCGGCTTCAAACAGCAGATCCTTGCTGGCCAAAGCTTAATCCTGAACCGCCATGGTTAAGGAAATGCTTTCGGTGGCCCGAGGCGACCGTCGCGATTGTGCCGGGGATGGCTTTGCTGGTCATCAACGGAGGGAGAGCGGCTGGAACGGGTCGGGCGCCGGCGCTTGCGCCAGCGTTCCCTCAGCCTCGCGCTTGCGGTGATGGGCCAGCGAGCATTGCGGCGAACACAGAATGCCGCGATCCGACCAATAGGCGGCGCCGTCGTCGATCTTGCCCCGATGGTGCCAAAAACCTGCCGCTCGATAGGGCAGGCCGCATTCGATGCAGCGATAGGCGTCAGGTCTGGCGAGCACGGGCGGTCCAATCCGGTATTCTTGATCTGTCGCCGGTCGACTTGTCCGGCTTTTTTCGATTTTAGCGTGAACAGCTCCAATTGCAAAATCCGCGTGACAAAATTTGACGTTTACGTAAAAGAAGGTTGGAGAGGCGACCCAAAAGCGAATGGTTTTGTGTCGGCACGGATATTAAGTTGCCCTGCCGGACAGAGGAGGAGCGAGCGGCATGTATCGGGCACCGGTCGAGGAAATCGCCTTCACGCTGAAGCATGTGGCCGGCCTGAAGCCAGCGCTTGACGCCGGCACCTTTGGCGATCTTGGCGAAGACATCGTCGACGCCATTCTGGCGGAAGCCGGCCGGTTCGCCACAGAGGAGGTCGCGCCCCTCTACAAGATCGGCGATGAACAAGGCGCGGTGCTGAGCAGCGCTGCCGTCACCATGCCGCCCGGCTGGAAGGCGCTTTATCGCCGCTGGATCGACGGCGGCTGGAACGCGCTGGCCGCACCGGAGGAATTCGGCGGCCAGGCGCTGCCGACCATGCTTGGCGTCGCCGCGCTCGAAATGTGGAATTCCGCCGCCATGGCCTTCGGCATCGGCCCGACGCTGACCATGGGCGCGGTCGAAGCACTCGACAAGCACGCCTCACCGGCGCTGAAGGCCAAATACCTGGAAAAACTCGTCTCCGGCGAATGGATGGGCACGATGAACCTGACTGAGCCGCAGGCGGGCTCGGATCTGAATGCCTTGCGCGCCCGCGCCGAGCCGGCCGGCGACGGCACCTACCGCATCTTCGGCCAGAAGATTTTCATCACCTATGGCGAGCACGATTTCACCGACAACATCATCCATCTGGTGCTGGCGCGGCTGCCGGACGCGCCGGCCGGCACGCGTGGCCTTTCGCTGTTCCTGGTGCCGAAATTCCTTGTCGGCGACGATGGCGCGCTGGGCGCACGTAACGACGTCTTCTGCTCGGGGCTGGAGCACAAATTGGGTATCCACGCCTCGCCGACCTGCACAATGATCTATGGCGATGGTTTCGAAGGGATCACCCCTGGCGCGATCGGCTGGCTGATCGGCGAGGAAAACAAGGGCCTCGCCTGCATGTTCACCATGATGAATAATGCGCGGCTCGCCGTCGGCATGCAGGGGGTGGCAGTCGCCGAAACGGCCACGCAGAAGGCGCTCGCCTATGCCAATGACCGCCGGCAAGGCAAGGCTGCAAGCTATGATGGCAACGGCATGGCGCCGATCGTCCATCACCCGGACGTGCAGCGCAATCTCCTGACTATGAAGGCGATGACCCAGATTGCGCGCTCCATCAGCTATTCCTGTGCACATGCCATTGACCACGCGCGGGTATCCGTCGGCGATGAAGCCGCCCACTGGCAGGAGCGTGCCAATCTGTTGACGCCACTGGCCAAGGCCTTTTCCACCGATGTCGGCGTTGAGGTCGCCTCGCTCGGGCTGCAGGTTCATGGTGGCATGGGTTTCATCGAGGAGACCGGTGCGGCAGCACTTTATCGCGACGCGCGCATCGCGCCGATCTACGAAGGCACCAACGGCATCCAGGCGATCGACCTGATGGTGCGCAAGCTGCCGCTTGGCGGTGGCGAGCATGTGCATGGTTACATCGCCGAATTGAAAGCCGTCGCCAATCAGGTGCGGACCTCCAATCTTCAAGGTTTTGGCCGCACCGCCGACGGTCTCGACCAGGCGCTCGACGACCTCGGCCAAGCGACGCGTTTCCTGCAAGGGCTGCTTGCCGACGGGCGCTCGGACGAGGCGCTGGCCGGTGCGACGCCGTATCTGCGACTGATCTCGCTTGCGGCGGGCGGGGCCTATCTGGCACGCGGCGCGCTTGCCGACCAAAGCCGCATCGCCCTTTGCCGTTTCTTCGCCGAAAACCTTCTTGGCGAGGCGGGCGCGCTGAAGGAGCGCGTCATCGGCGGCGCCGAAAGCCTTGCCGCTGCCGGCAAGACACTGATTTCTGCCTGACAGCAACAAGGTTGCCGTTTCACAAAAGCCCGACGTTTCACAAAGGATAACCCGTGACAGACCATATCCTCGTCGAGCGCCAGGGCGCTATCCAGATCATCCGCATGAACCGTCCGGACAAGAGGAACGCCTTGACGCGCGCCATGTATGCGAAAATGTCGGCGGCGCTTGCCGAGGGCGACGCCGATCCGGCGATCCGCGTCCATGTCTTCTTCGGCGTTTCAGGCGCCTTCTCGTCCGGCAACGACCTTGCCGATTTCATGGTCGTCGCCACCGGCGGCGAGGGCGGCACCGAGGTCTGGGATTTCCTGATGGCACTGGCCAGGACGGAAAAGCCCATGGTTTCCGGCGTCGATGGCATCGCGGTCGGCATCGGCACCACACTCAACCTGCATTGCGACCTGACCTTCGCCACGCCGCGCACAATGTTCCGCACGCCCTTCGTCGATCTCGGCTTGGTCCCCGAGGCGGGGTCGAGCCTGCTTGCGCCGCAGATTCTCGGCCGGCAAGGCGCCTTCGCGCTGCTTGGCCTCGGCGAAGGTTTTTCTGCCGAGCGGGCGAAAGCTGCCGGACTGATCTACGCGGTGGTCGAGGAGAACGAGCTCGAAGCTTCCGTCCTGGCAGCGGCCAGTCAGATCGCGGCCAAGCCGCCGCAAGCGCTGAAGATCGCGCGTGACCTAATGCGCGGCTCGCGTGAAGATCTTGTTGCCCGCATCGGCCAGGAAAGCGAGCATTTCCGCGAGCGGCTCAAATCCGACGAGGCCCGCGCGGCCTTGATGGCCTTCATGGCCAGGAAGAAGGTAGGCTGAAGGCGGTGTGTTCTGATGACGCAGGCCCGTGAGATTGGGCGATTTTAGAGGGCCTGCGGCCACCGTTGGGCAGCATGCATGACGGTGAGGACTTCGACAGTGTCGCCGTTGACGCGATAGGGCACGATATACGCAATATCGACCAAAACGAGCTCTCGCGTCGCCTTGATGCGCCCGACGCGCCCCATGGCCGGTTGCTCGGCGAGATGTTCTGCCGCCGTCACGATGCGCGCAATGACTCGGGCGGCCGCCTCGGGGTTGTCCTTCTCGATGGGTGCGCCGATTTCCTCAAGCCGATTCAGCGCCCGCTTGGTCCAGCGGATTCTTTTGCGGCTCATCCTTGGCGGGCGGACTTGACGTATTTTCCGACAACAGCAGCTACATCACGGTCACTGGCAAAATCGCCGCGCTCGGCTTCGGCCAACCCGGCCCCTATCTCGGCGAGTTGCCATTCCTCACGGGCTACAAAGTCCTCAATAGCCTGCGCAGCCACATAGGAGCGCGAGCGGTCGAGCTTTTCGGCAAGCTGATCAAGCCTGTTTGCGGTTTCGTCCGGGACACGCACGGTAAAAGCAGTCATGCTCATAACTTTCCTTGGTTCACTATGAATATTGGTGAACCAAGGTGGTTCGTCAAGGATTGCCCAGGAGTATCCCTGGGGCACCCCCTGACGTCAGTTACCTCAACGCCCGCCGGCGCCGTGTATTGGCGATGCCAATTTGCCGCGCGTCCAGTTCTCCCCTTGGTGAAGCTGCTTAAGGGACCATCCCATCAGGGATAAAGCCTCGTCTTGTCCCAACCGCCCTTTGCGTTGCGGGAAAAGACGACGCGGTCGTGCAGCCGGAAAGGCCGGTCGTGCCAGAACTCGATCGTCTGCGGCACGATACGGAAGCCCGACCAGTGTTTGGGCCGTGGGATCTCGCCGATTGCATAGCGCGCCGTGTATTCGGCAACGGCTTTTTCCAGTGCGAAGCGGCTCTCCAGCGGCCGCGATTGCTTCGACGCCCAGGCGCCGATGCGGCTGCCGCGCGGGCGCGTCGCATAATAGGCGTCAGCTTCAGCCTCGGTGACGATCTCCACCGGCCCGCGCACGCGAACCTGCCGGCGCAGCGATTTCCAGTGGAAGCACATCGCCGCCTTCATGCTGCCAAGAATCTCACGGCTCTTGGCGCTCTCGAAATTCGTGTAGAAGACAAATCCGCTTTCATCGAACCCCTTGAGCAGCACCATCCGCACATTCGGCATGCCCTCGGCATCGACGGTCGCCAGCGCCACGCTGTCGGGATCGTTGATCTCACTCTTCGTCGCGTCGTCAAGCCATGCGGCAAAGAGGCGGAATGGCTCGGCAGCCTCGGTAAAGTCACCGCTTGTTAACTCAGTTTCGCTCATAGTTTTCCCAAATTCTATTGCCGGCTGGGGAGATTGCCGATTGTCGCGTATCGCGCAACCTTTTGACAGCAGGCAATGGAGCCTTATTGCTTCGGCCAGCGCCCAGGCTGCGGTCAAGATCGCGATCGTGCTGGTAGCCTTGCCGCTTGCCGGCTGCGGTGCCGGCGGCTTCAGTTTGGAGCAGGCGGAGGTCGACCGTACGATCCTGACCAGCAGCACGCCTGCTGCTGCCTCGCCGATCGATCAGGATCGCGCCTCGGACCAGGCGACGATCCGCAACGCGGTGTCTTCCGCCGATATCCAGGAACTGGGCGGGCAGGCCGTTCCCTGGGCGAATTCCGACACCGGGTCGCGCGGCTCGATCACCGAACTGGCGGAGTCTAGGGACAACGGCCAGCTTTGCCGCCACTTCACCGCGTCGCGCGAAAGCTTCGACGGCGTAGCCCTGTTCAAGGGCGAGGTGTGCCTGGCCGGCGCCGGCGCCTGGCGGATGCAGGACTTCAAAGCGCTCTGATTTTCCGCCATCATATGACCGCGCGCCACTGGAATTTGTTCCTATGCGAGCGCATATAGGTGGCAATCGTGGAATCAACTCCTTCTCCAGGGCAGGAAGCATGCGCGACCCCTATGAGGTGCTGGGCGTTGCCAAGAACGCATCGGCCAAGGACATAAAATCGGCGTACCGCAAACTCGCCAAGGAGTATCATCCGGACCAGAATCCGGATCCCAAGGCGAAGGAGCGGTTTGCCGCGGCCAACCAGGCTTACGAGATCGTCGGCGACGAGAAGAACCGTGCGGCTTTCGATCGCGGCGAGATCGACGCCGACGGCAAGCCGCGTTTCCAGGGCTTCGAAGGTGCCGCGGGCGGCGCCGATCCGTTCGCCGGCTTCCGTCGGCAGCAAGGACCGGGCGGCTCGCGCTTCGAGTTTCGCTCAAGCCGTCCGGGCGGCGATCCGTTCGACGGCAACAGCGACATCTTCAGCCAGATTTTCGGCGAGACCTTCTCTCGCGGTGCCGGCACGGGCGCCGGCCGGCAGGCGCCGTCCGGCGCCGACCTGAACGTGACGCTCGACGTCACCCTCGAGGAAGCGGCAACCGCGGAGAAGGTGACGGCGATGTTCCCCGACGGACGCAAGGTCGCCGTCAAGCTGCCAGCCTATGTCGAGGATGGCCAGACCATCCGGCTGAAAGGCCAGGGCGAGCAAGGGCCGGGGCAGCCGGGCGACGCTCTGGTCAAAATCCGCTTCCGCCGCCATCCGCGCTATCGTGTCGAAGGCCGCGACCTCCATGCCGACCTGCCGGTTGCACTGGCGGATGCCGTGCTGGGTGCCAAGGTGGCGGTCGAAACGCCGACCGGCAAGCTTGCGGTCAATGTTCCCGCCTGGTCGAGCTCGGACAAGGTCCTGCGGCTGAAGGGCAGGGGCCTGCCGGAAAAAGTTGGCGGACACGGTGATCTCTACGCCCATGTGCGGCTGATGCTGCCTGAAGGGGGCGACAGCGATCTCGAAGCGCTGATGCGCAACCGGAAACGCTAGCGCACGACCCTAAATCGAGGGTCAGCGTCGCAAAATCGGAATCGATTTCGCTGGGGATCATGCGCAAGATTAGGTGTTTCAGTGCCGTTTGCGCGTCCAAAAAGGACGCGCGGCGCTGTGGGGCGATGGTTTTGTCCCCTGAACTGTCCGTGTTGAGCGCTTGAAGGGGCTCTGTGCCTGTGCGATAGCCACTCCACAAAGCAGAAGATCTTGCGGAGAGCGCTCACATGGCGGGTGGACAAGGCATTATGGCCGGCAAGCGCGGGCTTGTCCTTGGCGTCGCGAACAATCGGTCGATCGCCTATGGCATAGCCAAAGCTTGCGTCGACCACGGCGCCGAGATTGCGCTGACCTATCAGGGTGAGGCGTTCAAGAAGCGCGTCGAGCCGCTGGCGGCGGAACTCAACGCCCATGTCGCCGGCCATTGCGATGTGACCGATCCGGCAACGCTCGATGCGGTCTTCGACGACATCGCCAAGCATTGGGGCAAGCTCGATTTCCTCGTGCACGCCATCGCCTTTTCCGACAAGGACGAGCTGACAGGCCGCTATGTCGAGACGACGCGCGACAATTTCCTGCGCACGATGGACATTTCGGTGTTTTCCTTCACCACCATCGCCAAGCGCGCCGAGGCGCTGATGACCGATGGCGGCTCGCTGCTGACGCTGACCTATTACGGTGCGGAAAAAGTGATGCCGCACTACAACGTCATGGGTGTCGCCAAGGCGGCGCTCGAAGCCAGCGTGCGCTATCTGGCCGTGGACCTTGGCGCCAAGAAAATCCGCGTCAACGCCATCTCCGCCGGTCCGATCAAGACGCTGGCTGCCTCCGGCATCGGCGATTTCCGCTACATTTTGAAGTGGAACGAATACAATTCGCCGCTGAAGCAGACGGTGACGCAAGAGGAAGTCGGCGATTCAGCCGTCTATTTCCTGTCCAACCTTTCGCGCGGCGTCACCGGCGAGATCCACCATGTCGATTCCGGTTACCATGTCGTCGGCATGAAGGCGGTCGACGCGCCCGATATTTCGACCGTCAAGGAATAACCCCTCGAACTCTCCCGCCTCCAGCCTGCTCTCGACCGCTCTCCGGATGACCTGATGTATCCGCTCGTCTACATCGCGCGCCACGGCCAGACGGTGTGGAACGCCGAGTCCCGGCTGCAAGGACAGGCCGACACCGATCTCAACCCGCTTGGCTGGGAGCAGGCGACCCGCAACGGCCATCGGCTTGCCGAATTCGTTGATAACCCCGAGGATTTCGACTTTGTCGCCAGTCCGATGCGGCGGACGCGCCAGACCATGGAGCGCATTCGCATGGCGATGGGGCTTGATCCCCAAGCTTACCGCACCGATCCGCGCCTTGTCGAAATGAGTTTCGGCGACTGGCAGGGTTTCACCTTTCCCGAACTCGAGGCCCGGCATCTGGGCTCGGGCAGGGAGAGGCGCCTCGACAAATGGAATTTCCTGCCGCCCGGCGAGGGCGCCGAAAGCTATCAAATGCTGCTCGAGCGGGTAAAGCCGTGGTTCGACGCGCTGGACCGCCAGACGGTCTGCGTGACCCATGGCGGCGTCGTGCGCGCCCTGTTCCGCATGGTGCTGGGAATGCCCCAGAAAGAAGCCGCAAACCTGAATGTGCCGCAGGATCGCTTGCTCAGGCTACAGGGACGACGCCTGGAGTGGCTCTAGCGGCGAAATCCAATCATTCGGAACGACCTTGTTCAGCCCTTCTCGCCGTCGCTTCACACCGGCCGGCAAAGCCGTCCGACGTGCTGACATTGAGGACACCTGCCGATCTTGACGCCGTGGCGACGATCGTCGCGGCCCCGATCCGGTCGAGAGCTGCGAACAAGCTCCGGGTCGATGGAGCTCCGGGCATGAGTCAGGCCGAGATCTAGCCGGAACTCTTCACCGGCCATTTCGACGATGGAGCCGCCCATCTGCCGAGCATGCGTGGTGCACTGCCCGACGGAGTGTGTCGTGAACAAAGGCCTGAAGTCGGCTGAATGAGTTTTGACCAAGACCGTGATCCCGAACCGGGGGTTCGGACAAGATTGTAGGTCACCCGACCTTCATCCCGGCTTTCGGGGCAGGTCAGCCGGAAAGCCTCTATTCGGTTGAATCCGGCAATTGCATGTCGGTGATCACGTTCTCGCCGTTTGTCTCGTCGTAGGCGATCACGATATCCATGCCAGGTTTCAGCGCATCGAGAGCGGGTTCGGCATTCAGCTTGTAGGACTTGCCGTCGTCGAGTGTCAGCGTCAACGTGTCCTTATCGACCTCTTTGATCAGGCCTTCGGTTTGGCCGGCGAAGGCGGCAGTGGAAATCAGCAACATGGCGGCAACGGCGCCGATCGGGATACGCATCATCGTCCTCTTATCATTGCGCCGGCACGGTGGCGGCGGGTGTTCAACAGACGGATCGAGGGAAGCAGAAACCAACCGAATGTGTCAAAACTAAATCCACCAGATCACAGTTTGACCACTGCCGAAAACGCCAATAGAACGCAGACTACAGCGCCGCGCATCCTGTTGGACGCGCACAGGACGCTGTAGCACTTTGATTTTGCGCATGACCCCGAAAATTGCTCCGGTTTTCGGGGTCATGCGCTCAGCCGGCTCCGATGCCGGCAGGGCTGGTTTTGATGTCTCACAATACGTTTGGCCATCTTTTCCGCGTCACCACCTGGGGCGAAAGCCATGGCCCAGCGCTCGGCTGCGTGGTCGACGGCTGTCCGCCCGGCGTCCGCTTCACGCGCGCGGAGGTCCAGGCCGACCTCGACAAGCGCCGCCCGGGTCAATCGCGTTTTGTGACGCAGCGTCGCGAACCCGACGAGGTCAAGATCCTGTCCGGCTTCATTCTGGATGAGGACGGCGAGACCATGATCACGACTGGCACGCCGGTGTCGATGCTGATCGAGAATGTCGACCAGCGCTCCAAGGACTATGGCGAGATCGCCCGCCAGTACCGGCCGGGTCATGCCGACTACACCTACGATGCCAAATACGGCCTGCGCGATTATCGCGGTGGCGGCCGGTCTTCGGCCCGCGAGACGGCGGCGCGGGTGGCGGCCGGAGCCTTGGCCCGCAAGGTCGTGCCCGGCATGATCGTGCGCGGCGCGCTGGTGTCGATGGGGGAAAAATCGATCGATCGCGCCAACTGGAACTGGAATTTCGTTGGCGACGCGGAAAATCCATTTTTCACGCCCGATCCGGCATCGGTCGCCGTCTTCACCGCGTACCTTGACGGTATCCGCAAGTCCGGTTCCTCGGTCGGCGCGGTCATCGAGATCGTCGCCGACGGCGTTCCGGCAGGCCTGGGCGCGCCGATCTACGCCAAGCTCGATCAGGACATTGCCTCGGGCTTGATGTCGATCAATGCCGTCAAGGGTGTCGAGATCGGGAACGGCTTCGAGGCTGCCCGCATCACCGGCGAAGAAAATGCCGACGAGATGCGTATGGGCAATGACGGCAAGCCGGTCTTCCTGTCCAACAACGCAGGCGGAATCCTCGGCGGCATCTCGACCGGCCAGGCGATTGTCGCGCGCTTCGCCGTCAAGCCGACCTCGTCGATCCTGACCCCGAGAAAGTCGATCGACAAGGACGGTAACGACGTCGAGATCATGACCAAGGGCCGGCACGATCCCTGCGTCGGCATCCGCGCTGTGCCGATCGGCGAGGCGATGGTTGCCTGCGCGATCGCCGATCACTATCTGCGTCATCGAGGACAAACGGGGAAGGGAATAGGGGAATAGGGAATATGTTACGCGACCGCCGAGACGCCAAACTTTTTCCTTTTCCCTACTCCCGTACTGCCCTACTCCCTTACTCCCCTATTATCGCGAGCGAAGCGAGCGCCTATGCCTTACGACCAGAAGAAGATCGTCGAAGCCCTGCGCGCCTTCGAACGCGGCGAGATCGTCGTCGTCATGGACGATGACGGGCGCGAGAACGAGGGCGACCTGATCGTCGCGGCCGTCCATTGCACGCCGGAAAAGATGGCGTTCATCGTCCGCAACACCTCCGGCATCGTCTGTACGCCGATGCCGCGCGAGGAAGCCAAACGCCTCAACCTGTCGCCGATGGTCGCCGACAATGACTCGGCCCATACCACCGCCTTCACCGTCAGCGTCGATTTCAAGCACGGCACAACGACGGGTATTTCGGCCGAAGACCGAACATTGACCGTGCGCAACCTTGCCAACGGCAATGTCGGCGCGTCTGATTTCGTCCGCCCCGGCCACATCTTTCCGCTGATTGCGCGCGAAGGCGGCGTGCTGATGCGTTCGGGCCATACAGAAGCCGCGGTCGACCTCTGCAAGCTTGCCGGCCTGCCGCCGGTCGGCGTCATTTCCGAGCTGGTCAATGATGACGGCACCGTGATGCGCGGCCCGCAGGTGCAGGCCTTCGCGGAAAAGAACGGTTTGAAGCAGATTTCGGTCGCCGACCTCATCGCCTATCGCCAGCGCAAGGAAACGCTGGTCGAGCGCGTCGCGTGTTCGGACATCGACACGCCTGGCGGCAAGGCACAGGTCTTCACCTACACGCTGCCTTGGGATTCGATGCACCATGTGGCGATCATGTTCGGCGATATCCGCGACGGCGAGGAGGTGCCGGTGCGGCTGCACTCCGAGGACGTTGTAACGGACGTCTTCGGTACCAGCCACAGGCTGGACGCCATCATGAAATCGATGGGCGAGCGCCGGCGCGGCGTCATCGTCTATCTGCGCGAGGGCTCCGTCGGCGTCGCCCATCAGGAGCGCAACCGGCCGGCTGCAGGCGACCGCGAGGGTCATGAAGAGGCGCGCCGCCGCGAAAGCGAATGGCGCGAGATCGGCCTTGGCGCGCAAATTTTGAAGGATCTGGGCATTTCCTCGATCAACCTGATCGCCTCGCGCGAACGCCACTATGTCGGCCTTGAAGGTTTCGGCATCCACATCGCCAAGACCGAAATTCTCTAAAAGGGGGCGCGTCGCAGCCCCCCTGTTGGCCGGAGAAACTGCTTGCCGACCTTAGCGCCGTGTGGCTCAGGACGGATTGCGACGTCCCGAGCTTGGCCGCAGCGCGCGTGAAGCTGTGCCAGAAAGCCACTCAGGCCGGCAAGCTCCTCATGTCGTATTCATGAAGTTCCGATTTGCCATTATCTGGATGCGGTGAGCGGCGCAGCCGATTTCGGCAGGCCCGCGGATACGCCGCGCCTCTCTGATGGTCGCGTCTGCCTGACGGCCACGTTCGCCTGATGAATGATGACTCGCGCGCCAGCATTCATGACGCTCACGCATAAGAGCATGCGGAATTAAGCCCCTAATCGCGAGCGCTGCTCAAACTATCTTTCCCCTTGGGACAGATCTGTCCCGATCGCGACGACCAACAGGACGTTGCCGAAAATCTGCACGCCTTCAGCAGCCATTGATGTGCTCGCTCTGACAGAGAAGAGGATCAAAAGCGACATGACGACATCCGGAGACTTTAGTATCACCAGACGGGATCTGTTGATGGCAGGAGCCGCTTCCGCGGCGATGACCGCGGCGCCATCCGTAGCGAACGCTCAAGCTCGCGACGTGCGTTCCGCCGTCGGCGAGCCTGCCATGTCGAAAGTGGCCATCACTGTGAACGGCCAGGCCCGCAAACTGGACCTCGACACGCGCACCACGCTGCTCGATGCGTTGCGCGAGCACCTGCATCTCACCGGCACCAAGAAGGGCTGCGATCATGGCCAGTGCGGCGCCTGCACGGTGATGGTCGACGGCCAACGAATCAAATTCATGCTTGACGCTCGCGGTGATGCACGAAGGCGACACCATCACCACCATCGAAGGGCTCGGCACGCCGGAGAACCTGCACGCGATGCAGGCCGCCTTCGTGAAGCATGACGGTTATCAGTGCGGCTATTGCACGCCCGGGCAGATCTGCTCCGCCGTGGCGGTGCTCGCCGAGATAGAGGCCGGCATTCCGAGCCATTGAGCGAAGATCTGACCGCGACACCGCAGGCAACTGCCGGCGAGCTGCGCGAGCGGATGAGCGGCAACATCTGCCGTTGCGGTGCGTATTCCAACATAGTCGAGGCGATGACCGAAGTCGCCGGGAGGCCGGCATGAGATCCTTCACCTATGAGCGTGCGAGCTCACCCATCGAAGCTGCCGCTGCAGCGGCGAGCACGCAAGGCGCCAAGTTCATTGCCGGCGGCACCAACCTGCTCGATTTGATGAAGCTCGAAATCGAAACGCCGACGCACCTGATCGATGTGAACGGCTTGGCGCTCGACAAGATCGAAACGACGACCGAGGGTGGGCTGCGCATCGGCGCCCTGGTGCGCAACACCGATCTCGCCGCGGACGAGCGCGTGCGACGCGACTATGGCCTGCTCTCTCGCGCGCTGCTCGCCGGCGCCTCGGGCCAGCTGCGCAACAAGGCGACCACCGCGGGCAACCTGCTGCAACGCACGCGCTGCCCCTATTTCTACGACACCAACCAGCCATGCAACAAACGCCAGCCCGGCAGCGGATGCGCGGCGATTGGCGGGTTCAGCCGTCAGCATGCCGTGATCGGCGCAAGCGAGGGGTGCATCGCAACCCATCCGAGCGATATGGCCGTGGCGTTGCGGACGCTCGACGCAACAGTGGAGACGATGCGCCCCGACGGCACGACGCGCAGCATCCCCATCGCCGAGTTCCACCGGCTGCCCGGCGACACGCCGCATGTCGAGAACGTACTCGTACCCGGCGAGCTGATCACCGCGGTCACGCTGCCCAGACCGGTGGGCGGAACACATATTTATCACAAGGTGCGCGACCGGGCGTCCTATGCCTTCGCACTGGTCTCGGTCGGCGCAATCGTGCAGCGCGACGGCACCGGGCACATCGCTCTCGGCGGCGTGGCGCACAAGCCATGGCGTGTCGAGGCAGCTGAGATCGAGATGCCGCGCGGCGCCAGGGCCGTGACGGTGCACCTGCTCGCCGATGCCAGGCCGACGCATGAAAATGCATTCAAGCTGCCGCTGGTCGAGCGCACGCTCGCCGCGGTTCTGGCGGAAGCAAGGAGCTGATTCATGAGATTCGATACCCCCGCTACGACCAACCCGATCGACCAGCTCAAGGTCGTCGGCAAGCCTACCGACCGGATCGACGGTCCGCTCAAGACCACAGGCACTGCGCCCTATGCCTATGAATGGCACGATGTCGTACCCAACCAGGCCTATGGGTATGTGGTCGGCTCGGCCATCGCCAAGGGCCGGATCGCCTCGATCGATCTGACCCATGCCAAGGCCGCGCCAGGCGTGCTGGCCATTGTCACGGCTGAAAACGCCGGCAAACTCGGCAAGGGTGACTGGAACACAGCCAAGCTGCTCGGCGGTCCCGACATCCAGCATTATCATCAAGCGATTGCGCTCGTCGTCGCCGAGACGTTCGAACAGGCGCGCGCCGCGGCGCAGTCGCTCCGCGTCGAGTATATCCGGGCCCAGGGCGTGTTCGACCTCGCGAGCGCCAAGGATTCCGCGGTCGTGCCGGAGGCCACGCCTGATACTGCGGTCGGCGATTTCGCCGGCGCCTTTGCCAGTGCGCCGGTCCAGCTTGATGCGACCTACACCACGCCCGATCAAGGGCACGCGATGATGGAACCGCATGCATCGATGGCCGCCTGGGAGGGGGACAAGCTCACGCTTTGGACGTCGAACCAGATGATCGCCTGGAGTACGGGGGACATGGCCAAGACCCTCGGCATCCCCAAGGAGAATATCCGGCTTATCTCGCCGTTCATCGGCGGCGGCTTTGGCGGCAAGCTGTTCGTTCGATCCGATGCGGTGCTTGCAGCCCTTGGCGCACGCGCCGCCCGGCGGCCAGTGAAGGTGGCGCTCGCGCGACCTTTCATGCTCAACAACACCACGCATCGACCGGCAACGATCCAGCGCATCCGCATTGGCGCGACCCCGGACGGCAAGATCACCGCGATCGGTCATGAAAGCTGGTCTGGCGACCTGCCCGGCGGCGGGCCAGAAAATGCGGTTCAGCAGACCAGCTTGCTCTATGCCGGCGCCAACCGCATGACTGCCACGCGGCTTGCCGTGCTCGATCTGCCCGAAGGCAATGCGATGCGTGCGCCGGGCGAAGCGCCGGGCTTGATGGCGCTGGAGATCGCGTTGGACGAGATGGCGGAAAAGCTCGATATTGATCCGATCGAATTCCGCATTCTCAACGATACCCAGGTCGATCCTTCGAACCCGGATCGCCGGTTCTCGCAGCGCCAGCTGGTCGAGTGCCTGCGCATCGGCGCCGAACGCTTTGGCTGGAAGACGCGCGACGTCCAGACCGGCGGCACCAAGACCGGCCGGGTCCGTGAGGGGCGCTGGCTGATTGGTGCGGGTGTTGCCGCGGGTTTTCGCAACAACCTTCTGACGACGTCTGCCGCGCGCGTCCGGCTCGATCATTCTGGCACCGTTACGGTCGAGACCGACATGACCGATATCGGCACCGGCAGCTACACGATCATCGCCCAGACGGCGGCGGAGATGATGGGTGTGCCGCTCGACAAGGTGGTGGTACGGCTTGGCGACTCGATCTTCCCGGTTTCGGCCGGCTCAGGTGGACAATGGGGCGCCAACAACTCGACATCAGGCGTTTATGCCGCGTGCGTCAAGCTGCGCGAGGCGGTGACGCAAAAGCTTAGATTCAACTCTGCCGAGGCCCTCTTTGAGGATGGCAATGTCCGCTTCGGCAGTCGCGCCGTTTCGCTCGCCGAGGCCGCAGGTGAAGCAGGCCTCGTCGCCGAGGACGCGATAGAATATGGCAACCTCGCCAAACAATACCAGCAATCGACCTTTGCTGCTCACTTCGTTGAAGTCGGTGTCGACGCCGCAACCGGGGAGATCCGCGTGAGGCGGATGCTCGCTGTTTGCGCGGCCGGTCGTATCCTCAATCCCAAATCGGCGCGCAGCCAGGTCATCGGCGCCATGACCATGGGCGTCGGCGCGGCGCTGATGGAGGAGCTTGCGGTCGACAAGCGCCACGGCTTCTTCGTCAATCATGATCTCGCCGGCTATGAGGTGCCCGTCCACGGCGACATCCCGCACCAGGAGGTGATCTTTCTCGACGAGACCGATCCGATTTCGTCGCCAATGAAGGCCAAAGGCGTTGGCGAGCTCGGCCTCTGCGGGGTCGGCGCGGCGATCGCCAATGCGATCTACAACGCCACCGGCGTGCGCGTGCGCGACTATCCGATCACACTCGACAAGCTGCTTCCGGGTTTGCCCGAGATCTGAGCGTCGCTGTCGTTCTCGGGGAGCAATCGTCTTCCCTACTGCTGCGCCTCGCGAGCATCCAAGAGCGCTCGTCATCGAATGCAAATCTGGATCAGGAATGGAGAATCTCCTCATGAAGAAACTCGCGGCTTCCCTCGTAATGTCGTCGCTCGCCGCCTCAGTTGGCGAGGCGCAGGAGCGACCCGCAGGCCGGATCGCACCGCCGGATGTCTATGTCGTGGCGCCTGGGCTCGGAGATTACACGGACCAGCTTCTGTTCGGCGACGTCTGGCTGCGCGACGAGCTCAAGCCTCGTGATCGCAGCATCGTCACCGTCTCGGCCCTGATTGCGTCGGGGCGCATTGCACAGGTGGGCGGACATGTCGGCCGGGCGCTCGATAACGGCGTCACCCCAAGCGAGATCGGCGAGATCATCACCCATCTCGCCTTCTACTCCGGCTGGCCGAACGCCATTTCCGCCGTCAACGCGACAAAGGAGGTCTTCGACGCGCGGCATCAAGCCGGTTGCGGCCGAGGCGAGGCAGCCGCTGGAACTCGATCCAGATTCCGAGGCGGCAACGACTGCGAGCATCGATACGTCGACCGGCCCGATCGTTCCAGCGCTCGCGGAATACACAAACCGGGTGCTCTTCGGCGATCTTTGGCGGCGGCCGCAACTCTCTGCGCGCGACCGCAGCCTCGTCACCATCGCCGGGCTCATCGCGACGGGCAAAGCCGAGCAACTGCCATTCCATGCGAGCCGCGGGATGGACAATGGCCTGACACGAACCGAGGTCGCCGAGGTTCCGCCGCACCTGGCCTATTATGCCGGCTGGCCCAATGCGATGTCGGCGGTGCCAGTCCTACGCGCGGTCTTCGAGGCTCGCAAAGCCGCTGCGCCAGGGGAAGCGGAAAGCCCCGCCAGCGCGCTCACTGTGCAGAGATACGACCCGGAGGCCGCGGCCACTTGATCACCTGAAAACTTCACCGGCTCCGTGCGGGTCGAGTCGCGGTTTCAAGCCGAAGAGCCGGCGCGAGTCGGCGGGGCGACGGTGAGCTTCGAGCCGGGCGCACGCACAGCCTGGCATACGCATCCGCTTGGCCAGACGCTGATCGTCAAAAGCGAAGGCGGGCCGATCAAGGAGGTGAGGCCTGGGGATGTCGTGACTATCCCGCCAAATGTTCGCCACTGGCATGGCGCCTCTAAGGCGACCTCCATGACCCACGTGGCCGTGGCGGAGTCCCTCGATGGCAGTGCCGTCACCTGGATGGAGCAGGTGACGGACGACCAGTATGCCAACGGTCCGGAGGCCGCCGATCAGTGCCGTGGTTGATTTGCTGCGCCGTCTCGGCCCTTAGGGGCGTCGCACCAGAGGCGGGCAGCCGTATACGTTTTTCGAAACGAGGACGTCCGGCCCCGCTTGGGACCGGACGCATAGAGACTATTCAGCAGGGACCGCGGCTGCGTCGCATGCGGAGATGTCACAATCGGCCGTGGCAAGGCTGCGCATGCCGAGCAGCACGATGACCAGCGCGATTGCGCCCGCCGCCACCGACACCAGGAACCCGCTCTGTGCACCGAAGGCGTCCACCACCCATCCGGCGGCGAAGGAGCCTAGCGCCATGCCGATGCCTATGCCGGTCATGACCCAGGTGACGCCCTCGATCAGCATCGCCTCCGGCACGCGCCGCTCGATCAGGCCGAATGCCGTGATGAAGGTCGGCGAGATCGCCACACCGCTAACGAAGACAGCCAGCACCAGAAGAGGCACCGTGTCTGCGACAGGCAGCGGCAGCGTGGTGAGCGCGATGATGGCGACGGCGATGGCAAGCTGAATTTGCAGCGGTGTTTTCAGGTTCAGTGCGCCGAGGACGATGCCGACGACGAACGATCCGAGCGCGTAGACGCCGATAACGAGACTGGCAGCGCCCGGCTGGCCGAGCTCCTTGGTGATCGCCACGGTGCTCACCTCTGTGGTCGCGAAGGTCGCGCCAATGAAGATCAGGGCGAAGGTGATGATTTGGACCGGCCGCAGGCGGATTGCCGAGCCGCGCGATCCTTGGCCGACCGGTCGCACGTGCGGCTCGGTCGAACGCTGCAGGATGAAGGCTGTCGAGCCGAAGGCGAGGAACAATGTGCTCGCCAACATTCCCGCTTCCGGGAAAAGCGCGACGCTCAGGCCCACCGATAGCGACGCCCCGGAGATGTAGACCAGCTCGTCCGCCGCCGACTCGAAGGCGAACGCGGTGTTCATCTCGGGGCGATCCCGGAAGAGCTCTGTCCAGCGCGCCCGCACCATCGCTGGGATGCTGGGCATTGCCGCGGCCAGCAGCGCTGATACGAACAGTGTCCATATCGGCCAGTCCTGGTTGGCCGCCGCAATCAGCACCACGAAAGCGAGCACGGAAATGACGGTGGTGGGCACCACAACCCGCGCCTGGCCGAGGCGATCCACCAGTCGCGATATCTGCGGCGCGACGAAAGCATTGGCCAGCGCATATGTCGCGGAGACGGCTCCGGCCAGCCAGTACTCGCCATGCGTCTGCGACAGCATCGCAACGATTCCGATCGGGGCCATGGCCATCGGCAGCCGAGCAACGAAGCCGGCTGCGGCGAAGCCCTTGGCTCCCCTTGCTTTGAAGATTTCGCGATAGGGATTGGGCATGAGAACACTCCTGGATTTTTGAGGCCGAGCCACTTATATACGTGGCGTATGCTAATCAGATAATGACATACGGCGCGTATGTCAATTAATATACGAGACGTATGGGAAGGAATGAGCGAATGGGGCACAAACCACGCAAGGAGATGATCGCCGAGACCCGCGCCAAACTGGTCGCGGCGGCGCGCCACGCCTTTGGCAGTGTCGGCTATGCCGAGGCCTCGATGGATGACTTCACCGCATCGGCCGGGCTGACGCGCGGCGCACTTTATCATCGCTTCGGCGACAAGAAGGGGCTTCTTCAGGCTGTCATCGCCGAGATCGACGCGGAGATGTTGGCCCGGCTGAAGATCGTTTCGGCCAAGGCCGACACTCTCTGGCAGGGCTTTGTCGACGAGTGCACCGCTTATATCGAGATGGCGCTTGAGCCGGAGATCCAGCGTATTGTCCTTCGTGACGGACCGGCGGTGCTGGGCGATCCTTCGCAATGGCCGAGCCAGAATGAGTGCATCCGCTCGATGAGCGAGAACCTTCAAAAGCTGAGGGAAGAGGGAACCATCGTTGCCGTTGATCCCGAAGCCGCAGCAAGGTTGATCAGCGGCGCCTCGCTACATGCCGCGCAGTGGATCGCAAATTCGGAGGATCCCGAAGCGACGTCGAAAAAGGCGGTGAAGGCCTTCAACGTGCTTTTGGAGGGGCTGCTCAAACAAGGCGGCAGGATTGGCCGTCCGCAAGCACCGGCTGAAATGGACAAATCGCTGGCCTGACTCTGTTTCAAGATCATCGAAGGCAAAGTGCGCCACCCGAATGGGATCGGCCGAGGTGCTTTTCGAAACTCACGCAACACAAGGAGAGGGCGCTGACCTCGCCAGGCAATTCGCGCCCCCCAACCAGCACCCAACATCCAAACCCTGTTGAACGTCTGCCTTTGGTCGTGCCAAAAACATGGTCAAAGCCGCCGGGCGCGCCTATATCGGGGGCATGGTCACAAGGCTTTATACCCATCCGATCTTTCTCGAGCACATAACGCCGCCCGGTCATCCGGAGCGGCCGGACCGCCTGCGCGCCATCGAACGGGTGCTCGACGACGAAGCCTTTGCGGCCCTTGATCGTGCCGAGGCGCCGGAAGGCGACGAGGCCACCATCCTCTACGCACATCCGCAGGAATTCGTCGAGCGGGTCCGCGCTTCGATACCGGATACCGGTATCGCGCGCGTCGACGCCGACACCACCGCCAGCCCGAAAAGCTGGCAGGCGGCCGTGACGGCGATCGGCGCTGCCAACGCCGCCGTCGACGATGTCTTTCGAGGCAACGTCGCGAATGTCTTTGTCGCCGCCCGGCCGCCCGGCCATCACGCCGATAAGACGACGTCCATGGGCTTCTGCCTGTTCAACACCGCGGCGATCGCGGCGCGCTACGCGCAAAGGCAGCACCAGGCCGAGCGCGTTGCCATCGTCGACTGGGACGTGCATCACGGCAATGGCACGCAGGATATTTTCTGGGACGATCCGTCGGTGCTCTATTGCTCGACGCACCAGATGCCGCTTTATCCCGGAACTGGAGCCGTGAGCGAAACGGGCGCCGGCAACATCGTCAACGCGCCGCTGGCGCCACAGACCGGCAGCGAGGTTTTCCGTGACGCTTTCCTGTCGCGCATCCTGCCGGCGCTCGACAATTTCGCGCCCGACCTCATCATAATTTCCGCCGGTTTCGACGCACATCACCGCGATCCGCTGGCTGAGATCAACCTGACCGAGGACGATTTCGACTGGGCAACCGGCCAGCTGATGCAGCGCGCCGGTCGCCACAGCGACAACCGGCTCGTCAGCCTGCTCGAGGGCGGCTACGATCTGCAGGGATTGGCATTTTCGGTCGCCGCCCATGTCGGGCGACTGATGAAAGGATAGATGATGGCTGGTGAGATCAACGAAGACGTCAAGGCAATGAGCTTCGAGCAGGCGCTCGACGCGCTGGAGAAAATCGTCGATGATCTGGAGCGCGGCGACGTGCCGCTCGACCAGTCGATCCGCATCTATGAGCGCGGCGAGGCGCTGAAGGTGCATTGCGATCGGCTGCTCAAAGCGGCCGAGGACAAGGTCGAGAAGATCAGGCTTTCGCGCGACGGCAAGCCCGTGGGGACAGAGCCGCTGGACGCGGAGTAAGGCACGGTCTCGAACGCCAATTTCGCCTTGCGGCTTTTTGACATGATCATGATTGTCGATAAAATTCATCCCGTTTGAAAACGGCTCCAGGACGAGAGGAGATTGCGAACGATGTGCAGAAACATCAAGACCCTGTTCAATTTCGATCCGCCGGCAACCAATGACGAGGTCCGCGATGCCGCACTCCAGTTTGTCCGCAAGCTGAGCGGAACGACGCGGCCGTCGAAACAGAACCAGCATGCGTTCGATCACGCCGTCGAGGCCATAGCCGCGTCGGCGCGCGAATTGCTAGACAGCCTCGAGACGACACAGCATCCGCGCAATCGCGAAGAGGTGGCGGCCAAGGCGAAAGCTAGGTCTGCGCTCCGCTTCGCCTGAGGAAGACCGCATGAGCTTCTTCCCCGGAAACGACCCTCAGGCCGGCGATGCCTTCGCCAGCGACCAGATCGAATTGATGGTCATTCCGAACGCCAAGGACATTGGCGGCTTCCAGGTTCGCCGTGCCTTGCCGACCGCGAAGCGGCGGCTGGTTGGGCCTTTCATCTTCTTCGACCGCATGGGCCCGGCCATCTTGCGGGCCGGTCAGGCGCTCGATGTTCGTCCGCATCCGCATATCGGCCTGTCGACGGTTACTTACCTGTTCGACGGCAAGATCAGGCATCGCGATTCGCTCGGCACCGAAATGGTCATCCAGCCCGGTGACGTGAATTTGATGACCGCCGGCCGCGGTATCGTCCATTCCGAGCGTACGCCACAGGAGTTGCGCGGCGCGCCGATGTCGGTTTCCGGCCTGCAGACATGGCTGGCGCTGCCCGACGACAAGGAGGAGGTCGACCCGATCTTCGAGAATACGGCGGCCATGCGCCTGCCCGAGATTGACGGCGAAGGCCTCAGCGGGCGCGTCGTCATCGGCGCCTTTTCCGGGCTGCGGTCTCCCGTCATGACCGCTTCCGCCACGCTCTATGCAGACCTCAGCCTGGCGCCCGGCGCCAGCGTGAAAATCCCTGCCGATGCCGAGGAGCGCGCCATCTATACGTTGGAAGGCGAGGTATCGATCACCGGCGATCGCTTTCCGGCGGAGCGACTGCTGGTGTTCCGGCCCGGCGACGAGATCATCGTGTCGTCTGAGGGAGGCGCCCATTTCATGCTGTTCGGCGGTGCCTCGCTCGGCTCCAAGCGCTACATCTGGTGGAATTTCGTGTCATCGTCGAAGGAACGCATCGAACAGGCCAAAGAAGAGTGGAAGACAGGCCGCTTCGATATCGTCCCTGGCGATGAAGAAGAGTTCATTCCTCTGCCGGACAATTAGAGCGCCGCGCGCGGTTTTGGACACGCAAAGGAAACCTTAACACTTTGAATCTGAGCCGCGTCACTCACACGCATTTACATTCGCCGGCCAGCGGCCTATTTCGCACGTGAATAAAAAGCAGCCCTAGCACCAGTGAACGCAAAGCTCCATACGCCCCTTCTCGACAAGGTCCGCATACCGGCCGACCTCAGGACGCTTGACGAACGCGATCTGCCGCAGTTGGCAGCGGAGCTTCGCACCGAGTTGATCGACGCCGTGTCCCACACCGGCGGACATCTCGGTGCTGGCCTTGGCGTGGTCGAACTGACGGTCGCATTGCACTATGTCTTCAACACGCCAGACGACCGGCTGATCTGGGATGTCGGTCATCAGGCCTATCCGCACAAGATCCTGACCGGCCGCCGCGACCGTATTCGCACGCTGCGCCAAGAGGGCGGCCTGTCCGGTTTCACCCAGCGCGCCGAGAGCGAATACGACCCGTTCGGCGCCGCCCACTCCTCGACCTCCATTTCCGCCGGCCTCGGCATGGCAATGGCACGCGATCTCTCCGATGGCCGCAACAATGTCATTGCCGTTATCGGCGACGGCGCCATGTCGGCCGGCATGGCCTACGAGGCGATGAACAATGCCGGCGCGCTCGATGCCCGTCTGATCGTCATCCTCAACGACAACGACATGTCGATCGCTCCGCCGACCGGCGCAATGAGCGCCTATCTGGCCCGCCTCGCATCGGGCAAGACCTATCTGGGCTTGCGCGATTTCGGCAAGAAGCTGACGTCCTATCTCGGCGAGCGCGCCGATCGCGCCATCAAGCGGGCGGTCGAGCATGCGCGCGGCTATGTCACCGGGGGCACGCTGTTCGAGGAAATGGGTTTTTATCACATCGGCCCGATCGACGGGCACAATCTCGAGCACCTGATCCCGGTGCTGAAGAACGTCCGCGACAATGCCGACGGTCCGGTGCTGATCCACGTCGTGACCCAGAAGGGCAAGGGCTATGGCCCGGCCGAGGCGGCCGCCGACAAATATCACGGCGTCAACAAATTCGACGTCATCACCGGCGCGCAGGCCAAGGCGCCGGCCAACGCGCCGAGCTACACGAAGGTCTTTGCCGAAAGCCTGGTCCAGGAGGCCCGAGAGGACGACCGCATCGTCGCCATCACCGCCGCCATGCCGAACGGCACCGGCCTCGACCTCTTCGGCGAGGTGTTCCCGTCGAGGACCTTCGACGTCGGTATCGCCGAACAACATGCGGTGACCTTTGCCGCCGGCCTTGCCACGGAAGGCTTCAAACCTTTCGCTGCGATCTATTCGACCTTCCTGCAGCGCGCCTACGACCAGGTCGTCCACGACGTCGCCATCCAGAAACTGCCGGTGCGCTTTCCGATCGATCGCGCCGGCTTCGTCGGTGCCGACGGGGCGACCCATTGCGGCGCCTTCGACACGACTTTTTTGGCGACGCTGCCCGGTTTCGTCGTCATGGCCGCGGCGGACGAGGCGGAACTGCGCCACATGGTGCGCACGGCGGCAAGCTATGATGAAGGCCCCATTGCCTTCCGCTACCCGCGCGGCAACGGCGTCGGCGTCGACCTGCCGGAGCGTGGCTCGGTTCTCGAAATCGGCAAGGGCCGTATCGTCAGAGAGGGCACCAAGGTTGCGCTGCTTTCCTTCGGCACGCGGCTGCAGGATTGCTTGGCTGCGGCCGAGGAACTCGGCGCGGCAGGGCTTTCCACCACCGTCGCCGATGCCCGTTTCGCCAAGCCGCTCGACGAAGACCTGATCCGGCGGCTGGCGCGCTCGCATGAGGTGCTGGTAACAGTGGAAGAGGGCGCGGTCGGTGGCTTCGCCAGCCATGTGCTGCAATTCCTGGCCCATGAAGGGCTGCTGGAAAACGGCCTGAAGGTACGCCCGCTTGTGTTGCCCGACACTTTTGTCGATCACGCCAAGCCCGAAAAGATGTACGCCGACGCCGGGCTTGATGCCGCCGGCATCGTGCGCACCGTCTTCGTCGCGCTGGGACACACCGCCAGCGCGCAAAGCGCCTGAATCAAAGTCTCAACGGCTTGAATAAGCTTGTCGACAGGCGGTCGTAACCGACTGTTTACGCTGCCAGTCGGCATTCGCCTACGGTGTCTCTTGGCACCGGTCTCGCGGCCAATCTTCTAGAAGCAGAGTGAAATCCTGACGCTTGGTACCGCGTGTGAAGAGCAGAAATGGGTGGTTTCGTGCCGTTCGATTGTCGACTGGAAATGAGCGACCAGCGCCAGAAACGGACATTAGCGAAAGCGATTCCAGGGCAGCTTTGGAAGAGCGGACATTCGACATCCTCATATCAATTCATCAGCTTCGGCTCCGAGAATACCATGTGCGATCTAAAATTTGCGTGCGCGGGTGATAGAGGCGGACCCAGCAACTCCAGCCAGGTGTAATCGAAATACAGGTTGGCAATCTTTCCGTCGCAGCCAACGAACTGGATATCGACCGATCCATCCGCCCCGGGCGAGGCCCAAGTCCGCGCGGGATCAAGCGAGAGGACACGAGTCCGACCGTGCGCTGCCGGAGGTTCCTCGTTAGCTCGGGAATGCCTGTTGTGCTATCGTCCTAAAGTCTGTCGGGCCGCCGAGGGTCTCGCATGATCTTCCGTTCGAGGGAGAGAGCATCTGTGACGGAATTTGAAACGAAACTGAAGTTGGCCGCCAAGCTTGCCGCGAAAGGCAGGGTTTCGCGTCGCGACTTTGTTCAGCTGGCCCTCGCCGCCGGCCTTACCGCCACGGCCGCCAATGCGAAGTTCGTCCAGACGGTGCGCGCCGAGCCCAAGAAGGGCGGCACCTTGAAGATCGGCATCGGCGATGCCGCCGCCACCGATTCACTGGACCCGGGTAGTACCAACGTCAACCAGTTCACCGGCACCGCGCTATTCGGAACCTTGTCGAATAGCCTGACCGAGATAGATTCCAAGGGCAACGTGGTCCCCGACCTCGCCGCGAGCTTTGAGCCGTCAGACGGCGCCAAGAAGTGGGTGTTCAAACTGAGGAAAGGAGCCACCTTTCACAATGGCAAGACGGTTACCGCCGACGATGTCGTGGCCTCTGTCAGGCATCATAACGTCGAGGGCACGAAATCGGTGATGAAGTCGCTCTTGGCTTCCGGTCAAGAATGTCGTCGCCGACGGTGCCGAGACGGTGGTGTTCGAACTCGACGGCGGCAATGCCGACTTCCCCTACATCATGTCGGACATCCCGGTCATGCCGGCGAAAGAGGGCGGCGTCGACTGGGAGTCGGGCATCCGCACCGGCCCCTACATGCTCGAGAAATTCGAGCCCGGCGCCATCGCCACCTTCAACAAGAACCCGAGCTACTTCAAATCCGACAAGGGCTGGTTCGACCGTGTTGAATGCCTGGCGATCTATGATGTAACGGCGCGCACCAACGCGCTCTACACCGGCGAGGTCCACTACATGGATCGCTGCGACCTGAAGACGCTCGACATTCTGAAGCGGAACCCCGATCTCGCGATCTTGGAGACGACGGGCTACGGCCATTACGTCTATGTCATGAATGTCCAGAAGGCGCCCTTCGACAATCCCGATGTGCGGAATGCGATCAAATACTCGCTGAATCGCGACGAGATCGTGCAGAAGGTGTTCTCGGCTACGGCGCCGTCGGCAACGACAATCCGATCGCGCCGACCGTCAAGTTCGCGATCGATCCGCAGCCGAAGCACGTCTACGACTCCGACATGGTCAAGAGCCTCCTCAAGAAGGCGGGGGCCGAGAACACCCAGTTCGACCTGTCGGTCGCGAATGCTGCGTTCACGGGTGCGACCGACTCGGCTCTCCTGTGGCAGGAGCATGCCCGGGCGGCCGGGCTCAACCTGAATGTGATCAGGGAGTCCAACGACGGCTATTGGGACAATGTCTGGCTCAAGAAGCCGTTCTTCGCCTCTTACTGGGCCGGCCGGCCGACGTGCGACTGGATGTTCACCGTCGCCTATGCGGCGGAAGCGGTGTGGAACGAAACGTTCTGGAAAAATCCGCGCTTTAATTAGCTGCTCGTCGCCGCCCGCTCGGAGACCGACGATACCAAGCGTGCCGGCATGCATGCCGAAATGCAGCAATTGCTTCATGGCGACGGCGGGCTGGTGGACCTAGTCTTCAACTCCTATGTCGATGCCCACACCACGGCTCTCGCCCATGGCGAGGTGGCGTCGAACTGGCCGATGGACGGGCAGAAGATCGCCGAACGCTGGTGGTTCGCCTAGGCCGTGTACTCATAAACTGGGATGGCGGACTGGACGCGTTTGATGTCTCCTTGTCCCCAACAGCGGCTCCGGAGCGGACATCGCAGCAGGTCGGAGTTGGGCCACAAGCGGAAATCCCTGGCGCGCGTCCAGGGTCCATCAATTGCCTCTGATTTTGGACAGCGCGTCCTTTGCGTAAATGCCAACCAGAGCTTCATTCTGGAGTGCCACGAGCGCAGGTATCGCAGCTCGTGCCGGAGGCCCGATCTTTCCCAGCGCCTCGATGGCCTCCCGGCGGAGATATTCAACCTTAAGCGCTTCAAACAGAGCCGGAACGGCTTGTAATGCCGCTGGTCCAAACCAGCCCAGTCGCTTTGCTGCATATTGCTGGGAAAAGGGATTGCCGGTCTCAAGCTCTGCTTCCAGGCTCGTAACGGTGACGTCTAGAGCGGGATGAATTGAGTCTGAATCGAAAGGGGATTCCCTAAGGCGAGCAAATCTGATTCAACCTGCTGGCTGGGTCAGGAGGCTGGCATGGATGGGCAAGCCTTACTCGATGGATCTTCGCACG
>NZ_JAMYLQ010000036.1:0-68731 GCF_040318115.1 Mesorhizobium sp. M1312
CTCCCCCGCTTAGCGGGGGCGAGGAAACGCTTCCCTGCCCACGGAGCTTCCCATGCGCATTGCCGTCCTCGCCGATATCCACGGCAACGTCCTGGCCTTGGACGCCGTGCTCGACGATCTGCGGCAGCGCGGCAGCGCCGACCTCATCGTCAATCTCGGCGATAGCGTCTCCGGCCCGCTCTGGCCACGCGAGACCATGGAGCGGCTTGAAGCGCTCGCCCTGCCGACGGTGCGCGGCAATCACGACCGCCGCGTCGCGGTCGACCCGGCCGACGCTCAGATGTGGCCGTCCGACCGCTACGCGCAGGAGCGGCTGACGGCGGCGCAGCGCGAGGCGCTGTTCGCCTTGCCGCTCACCCTGGAGATCGCGCCGGGGATAACCGCCTTCCATGCCCGGCCCGACCACGACGAAAAATACCTGACCGATACGATAGAAGATGGCCGGCTGGTGCGCGCACCGCTGGCCGCCATCAAGCGACGGCTGGCCGCGCTCGATCCGGCTTGCCGCATCGTCCTGTGCGGCCACAGCCACCGCAGCGAACTGATCCGCATCCCCGACGGCCCGGTCGTCTTCAATCCGGGCAGCATCGGCTGCCCCGCCTATGGCGACGACACGCCACCGGCACATGTTTCCGAGCAAGGCTCTCCGCACGCACGCTATGGCATCGTCGAACTGGGCGAGCCAGGCCGCCCCGACCGCTTCGAGGCCATCGCCGTCGGCTACAAGCACGAGGCGGCGGCGCGGCAGGCCGAACAGGCGGGCCGGCCGGAATGGGCCCACGCGCTACGCACCGGATTTATGTCAGGCTGAACGCGGAACGCGTTCATGCCTCAGGCTGAACGCAACGCGTTCATGTCCGACTGAACGCAACGCGTTCATGTCAGGCTGAACGCGCACGCGTTCATGCCGCACGCTGAGCTTGCGCATGCCGCGGACCGAACACCATTCCCCAGCCGCATTTTCCGGCTTACATAGCGCCATGTCGTCGCTTATAAAATCAACCTGGAATGCGGTGCCTGGCCGCGCCTTCGGGAATGCATCTATCGCCCATGGCAAAATGATGAGGCGCACAGTTACGCTCCGAACGACGCTGCTGATCGCCGCCCCTCTCCTGCTCACGGCACTGCTGCCGGCCAGGGCCGAGGAGGCGCCGATCGTTTCTATCGTAACTGACCTCGCTCCAGGCGATCTCCTGAACATCCGCGCCACGGCATCGGCGATGGGCAAGATCAAGGCTCGGCTGCCGAGTGGTACGAGCGTGAACAATCTCGGCTGCAACGACGTCAATGGCTACCGCTGGTGCAAGGTCGCAGAAATTGACAACCCGCAACTGACGGGATGGGCTCCCGCGCGCTACCTGAACCCCGAGAATCCGGCGGCCGTTTCGGATGCGGATGCCGAAACGACCGGCGACAGCGCGACCCCTGCAGCCGAGGCCTTGAACCCGGCAACCGCGGATCAGCCGCTGCCCGACCTGACAGCGCGGCTGGGCGCGACCGGTCCCGAAACCACCACGACAGCCGCTGACGCAATTGGCAGAGCCGCCATCGAGGACGCTTACCGCCTGGCGCTCGCTGCCAGCGAAAATCCTTCGACCGGCGAGACGCAGGTGCCCGCAGCGGCGGAGGAGCCCATCCGGAAACGCGCCGCCAATACAGCGCCTCCGGCCAACGCACAGACCGTTGCGCGGCTGCAGCCGCCGGGGAGGCCCGCGCCGGCCCTGGGTGCCCGCAACGAGATTCCTTGCGCGCGCTATGTCGGCCAGCCAATGACCAGCTGCAAGGCAGGCGTTGTCCACACGGGCGACAAAGCCGAGGTGACCGTTACCTGGCCGGATGGCGGCACCCGCGTCATCAGCTTCCAGGCCGGTCGGCCGGCCGGCTCGAACGCATCAGGCGAATTCCGCTACACGCGCGAGGGCAGCCTGAACATCATCCGCGTCGGCGTTTCCGAACGCTTCGAGATAACGGATCAGTTGGCTGGAGTAGGGGAATAGGGCAGTAGGGCAGTAGGGCAATATGTTTGAGGGCGCTCAACCTACTCCCCTACTCCCTATTCCCCTACTCGCATTTTAGGGGGTTACATCAGGCAAAACTCTTCCCTATAAGGCCCTCCTAGCCTGATACCAGAATCGCGAGCACAACCGGCCGGGTCTTCCCGTCCGGTTTTTCGTGCAAGCCGCCTGCCGAACGGACACTCGATATGCCAAGACGCACCGACATCAAGTCGATCCTGATCATCGGGGCCGGCCCCATCGTCATCGGTCAGGCCTGCGAGTTCGACTATTCCGGCACCCAGGCCTGCAAAGCGCTGAAGGAAGAGGGTTTTCGCGTCATCCTGGTCAATTCCAACCCGGCCACCATCATGACCGACCCCGAGCTGGCCGACGCCACCTATATCGAGCCGATCACGCCGGAAGTGGTGGCCAAGATCATCGCCAAGGAGCGGCCGGACGCGCTGCTGCCGACCATGGGCGGCCAGACCGCGCTCAACACCGCTTTGTCGCTGCGCCGCATGGGTGTGCTCGAACGCTACAATGTCGAGATGATCGGCGCCGACGCCACGGCAATAGACAAGGCCGAGGACCGGGCGCTGTTTCGCGAGGCGATGAAGAAGATCGGCCTGGAAACGCCAAAATCGATGCTGGCCAACGCCACCGACGTCAAGAATGCCGACCGCAAGATGCATGAGGCCGAGCGCGCCGCGCTGAAGGCCGAGAAGCCCGAAAACCTCGACGCCGCGCTCGACGCGCTGGAAACGCGCTGGAACCTCGGCGAGGGCGACCGCAAGCAGCGCTATATCAGCCATGGCATGGCGATCGCCGCGCAGGCGCTCGACCATGTCGGCCTTCCCGCCATCATCCGCCCATCCTTCACCATGGGCGGCACCGGCGGCGGCATCGCCTACAACCGCGCCGAATTCTACGAGATTGTCCAGTCCGGCCTCGACGCCTCGCCGACCACCGAAGTGCTGATCGAGGAAAGCGTGCTCGGCTGGAAGGAGTACGAGATGGAGGTTGTCCGCGACAAGGCCGACAACTGCATCATCGTCTGCTCGATCGAGAACATCGACCCGATGGGCGTGCATACCGGGGATTCGATCACCGTCGCCCCTGCCCTGACGCTGACCGACAAAGAATACCAGATGATGCGCAACGCCTCGATCGCGGTGCTGCGCGAGATCGGCGTCGAGACCGGCGGCTCCAACGTGCAGTTCGCCGTCAACCCGGCCGATGGGCGCCTGGTGGTCATCGAGATGAACCCGCGCGTCTCGCGCTCGTCGGCTCTCGCCTCCAAGGCGACCGGCTTCCCCATCGCCAAGATCGCGGCAAAGCTCGCCGTCGGCTACACGCTGGACGAGCTGGAGAACGACATCACCGGCGGCGCGACGCCGGCCTCGTTCGAGCCGAGCATCGACTATGTCGTGACGAAAATCCCGCGCTTTGCCTTCGAGAAATTCCCCGGCGCCGAGCCGGTGCTGACCACGGCGATGAAGTCGGTCGGCGAGGTCATGGCCATCGGCCGCACTTTTCAGGAATCGCTGCAAAAGGCTTTGCGTGGGCTTGAAACCGGCCTGACGGGTCTGGACGAGATCGAGATCCCCGGCATCGGCCACGGAAGCGCGCCGGCCAGCCATGCCGACGACCGCAACGCCATCCGCGCCGCCCTCGGCACCCCGACACCCGACCGGCTGCGCATGGTGGCGCAGGCAATCCGTATGGGCACCTCGCTCGAAGACGTGCACGCCATGTGCAAGATCGACCCGTGGTTCCTCGAGCAGATCGCCGGCATCCTCAACATGGAAGACCGCATCCGCGAGCATGGCATTCCCGAGGACGCCGCCAATCTGCGCATGCTGAAGGCGATGGGTTTCTCCGATGCCCGCCTCGCGTCCCTGGTCAGGAAAGACGTGGAAGAGATCCAGAAGATTCGCGACAAGCTCGACGTTCATCCGGTTTATAAGCGCATCGACACCTGTGCGGCCGAATTCGCCTCGCCCACAGCCTATATGTATTCGACCTATGAGGTGCCGTTTGCCGGCGCGCTCGCCAACGAGGCGCAGGTCTCGTCGCGCAAGAAGGTCGTCATCCTCGGCGGCGGCCCGAACCGCATCGGCCAGGGCATCGAGTTCGACTATTGCTGCTGCCACGCCGCCTTCGCGCTGCGCGATGCCGGCTTCGAGGCGATCATGGTCAACTGCAACCCGGAGACCGTCTCGACCGACTACGACACATCAGACCGGCTCTATTTCGAGCCGCTGACGCCGGAGGACGTACTGGAGATCCTGCGCGCCGAACAGGCGTCAGGCGAGCTGGTCGGCGTCATCGTCCAGTTCGGCGGCCAGACGCCGCTGAAGCTGGCGGACGCACTGGAGAAGGCCGGCATCCCGATCCTCGGCACGTCGCCCGACATGATCGATCTCGCCGAGGATCGCGACCGCTTTCAGAAGCTGCTGCACAAGCTTGGCCTTAGCCAGCCGAAAAACGGCATCGCCTATTCGGTCGAGCAGGCCCGCCTGGTCGCCGGCGAGCTCGGCTTCCCGCTGGTGGTGCGCCCGTCCTATGTGCTCGGCGGCCGCGCCATGCAGATCATCCACGACGAGAGCATGCTGCAATCCTACCTGCTCGACACCGTGCCCGGCCTGGTGCCGGAGGACATCAAGCAGAAATATCCCAACGACAAAACAGGCCAGATCAACACGCTGCTCGGCAAGAACCCGCTGCTGTTCGACACCTATCTCAGTGGCGCCATCGAAGTCGATGTCGACTGCCTGTGCGACGGCAAGTCGACCTTCGTCTCCGGCATATTGGAGCACATCGAGGAGGCCGGCATCCACTCGGGCGACAGTGCCTGCTCGCTGCCGGTGCACTCGCTGCCCTCGGAACTCGTGGACGAGCTGGAGCGCCAGACGGCGGCGCTGGCCCGTGCGCTCAATGTCGGCGGGTTGATGAACGTGCAATATGCGATCAAGGACGGCACCGTCTTTGTGCTCGAGGTCAACCCGCGCGCGTCGCGCACCGTGCCCTTCGTCGCCAAGACCATCGGCCGGCCCATAGCCAAGATTGCCGCCCGCATCATGGCCGGCGAGAGCCTCGAAGACGCCTTCGCCCATTACGGCGCCATGCCCGACCCACGCAATCCCGGCCACATCGCGGTCAAGGAAGCGGTGTTCCCCTTCGCCCGCTTCCCCGGCGTCGACATCCTGCTCGGCCCGGAAATGCGTTCGACCGGCGAGGTCATGGGTCTCGACCGCGACTTCGCGCTGGCCTTCGCCAAGAGCCAGTTGGGGGCCGGCGTAGACCTGCCGCGCTCCGGCACGCTGTTCGTCTCGGTGCGCGACGAGGACAAGAAGGGCATCCTGCCAGCGGTCAAGCGCCTTGCCGGCCAAGGCTTCAAGGTAATGGCCACCTCAGGCACCGCCCGCTTCCTCGCCGAGAACGGCGTCGCCGCCGAGAAGATAAACAAGGTGCTGGAAGGCCGCCCGCATATCGAGGACGCCATCCGCAACCGCCAGGTGCAGATCGTCTTCAACACCACGGACGGCCAGAAGGCGGTGTCGGACTCCAAGTCGCTGCGCCGCGCCACGCTGATGCAGAAAGTGCCGTATTACACGACGCTGTCGGGCGCGGCAGCTGTGGCCGAGGCGATTGCGGCGTTGAGGGCGGGGAGCCTCGAGGTTCGGCCACTGCAGGAGTATTTTGCCTAGGCGATTAGCCAATCTCCCTCCTTGTGGGGGAGATGGCCGGCAGGCCAGAGGGGGGCGCTGTCCCGCCAAGCTTCGATCTCAGATAGCCAGCGTACAGAAATCATATTTGCCGGAGCCATTGGAAAATGGGAATTCCGTCCGATCTTGATCGGTGAATCGAGTCGATTCGCCGCATCCAGTTAATACTTCTTTAACCATATGATTCTGTTATGGTTTTGCCTCAATGGAGGGTGAATCGCTTGGACGCAACCTACAATCTCAACGGCGGATTCAAACCCACCATGAAGAGGTTCGCCGATTTGGCTGGTCCAGACTACTTCCCGACACCGGCATGGGCGACACACGCTCTTATGGAAAACGAGAGTTTCGTCGGCGAGATATGGGAATGCGCCTGTGGCGACGGCGCAATGTCTCGCATTCTGGAGAGCCGTGGCAATTCTGTCCGTAGTTCGGATCTATTCGACCGTGGCTTCGGCGAGCCTGGCGTTGACTTCAACACAGCAAAGACCCCGACAGACAACATCGTGACCAATCCGCCTTACAATAGCGCGGAGAGCTTCGTTCGGTCTGGCGTCAAGCTGGCGCGGAACAAGTTCGCGTTGCTTCTTAGGCTGGCCTTTCTGGAGGGTGCGAACCGCGCGAATACGATCTTCGCCGAATGCCCGCCATCAAGGGTCTGGGTGTTCAGCGAACGGATCACATTCTATCCTGCCGGTGCCGTGCAAGCTGGCTCCGGTACGACCGCGTATGCGTGGTTCGTCTGGGACAAGAGTGCGCCGAATACCACCGAACTGAAATGGTTCCAGCCGGGATACAAGCACAAGTTCAGATAGCTATCTGCCGCCCCTAGCCTGTTGGTGAATACGACCAGCGGCGGTAATCCTTAGGCCGCCGTCTGTTTGCTCTAGATACCCTAGGTGAATGTAGTTGGTGCTGGCGCCCTTGTGGGACGTAATATTGCGCACCCGCTGCTCCCAAATAGATTCGTTCGGCCTTGTCACTGAACCGCTGTAATCGGCTGACGTTAGTTTGATGCGCTTCGGTATCTCGTGAATGAGAGCGGCGATTCATGCTTCACCGTCCGGACGCTCAACCAATATGTCTTCAACAGTTTGTGAAAGCTGACGCTCAGTAGCCATTTATGTTCCCCTCCCTATCCCGGAGGGGAGCTTACGGCTTCAATGGCCGGAGTCAACGGGAACTTGTTTGAGGGGATAATTCCATAATCTTTAGAGAAATATTTTAATATGCCAGGCACTTTATATCGCGCCCGATTTTGACATCATATTCGGATTATCAATTTCACGATTTTTGCCTGCCCATTCTATACAATAACCTAAGCACAAACGCGCCAATTGTTCGGCGCGCGCAGAATTGTTACTCCAATCTGTTCCAATTCTCTCATTGTTACCATGAATTGTACGGCTTCGTCCGTAGCCATAAATCACCGACACTGCGCTCTTTAATGTCGTCCCGTCCGAGAACACGCGAGCGTCGCTTTTCAAGCCAAGGCGGGCTTCGAACAAGCTCAAGATTCCATTCTCACCTCCGCCACAGGCAAGAGCGTCCATCGTCGCCGCGAATTTTACAATTGCGATGAGTGGCGAGCGATCTCGACAACCTTCATGGAACCAAAGGAGGGCGTGGAACAGCGTACGCATTAGATTTTCACGTGATACATTCGCAAACGATAGACTGTAGTCTGTTATCTCTGCGATAATAGAAAGATAGTCCTTACTTTCAGCAATCAGTGCATCCCATTTTTTAAGGTCAAAATCACCGTCAGCCGTTAGGTGAATTTTCGTTCGGCTAGTAAGCAGATGTTTTTCATGAAACGCCATCGCAATTTGGAATTGAACTGTCCGATCGTAGGCCAGATTAAAGCCATCAAGTCGTTTGGAGGGCATCCGCCACAGAAGCGCGATTGAAGTGAGGGTCAGCCGGGCAGCGATAAGTGCCTTCTCTCGTCCTAATCCCAGGCTGTATCCATCCGTTGTGACGCTGCATACATATGGACAATCGCCAATAGCATCGAGGATATCCCGTTCCCCCATACTCTCGAAACTAGGTTTTCGGGCTCTCTGGTTGCTTCCGGACCAAATCTTTTCGATGCGCCGATTGGTGGCCAAGCTTATATCGCCGTCGCTCTTCTTTCTTTTTAGCCATTCTGCGCGCGTCTCGAAACGTACCACACCTATCGCAAAGGCAGAGACGGAAAACCTGCTGAACAGCGTGCAGCCAAAGCAATGTTCTTGCCGCAATTTTTCGCGATTGATGGACTGACCAACGAATGATCTAACGCTGGAAAGTGTAACCTTAGCATTGTCAGAAACATCGTGATCCAGATCGATTGCCGCCAAGGCAGGTCCGAACGCTCTCCGAACGATCGAACGTAACTCCGCAGTTCCTATACGCTTTCCTAATTCGTGTTCACTCGCGTGCATCTGGAAAGACACTAATTCGATTAGGTCATCGATTTTTTTCGAGACGTAGAGAGTTCGTTCTCCATCTACGGCAATCATTCGTGGAAAAGGAAAATCGTCATCCTCCCTCCAAGGAGGAAGGGCTGAGTTTTGAAGTCGTGTCAGCTCCACAATGATATTGGAGATCAGCTGTTTTAGTTTCATGATACCTCGCCCACGATTCCAGTATATAGCATCATCGCCGACTCAAGGCGCCCGGTTCAGATGACTAGCGCGCAGCCTCCCTTCTCCCTTGTCGAAAAAGCTGAAGCCAGATCGGATGATGGGTGCTGGACAAAGTGAGGCGTCGGCGATCCTATCCAACGCCCCTCAACCGTCTCGGCGCAAGCGCAGCTGCCAATGTTCAAAGCCTGCGATTTGCGGAAAGGCCGACGCCGCCGAGAACACGCCTAAGATTTTGAAATCGCTTTCTCTCACCCGACTGCGCATGTGGAAACAGGCCACCGCCTGCTTGTGCGCCTCGTCCAGCAGGACAGCGTATTTCGCCTGAAAGGCATCGTCGTCGAGGCTCTTGAGCTCGTCCAACATTGCCGTAGCCCGGCCTCAGTTGAGAAACCCAATAAACCGTCCGGCGAAAAGCACCGACGTCCACAGCACCAGCGAGAGCACAGCCAGGGTGGTGACGGTCCCGCCGGCCGGCTCGTCACCGCCTTTTACGCGGCGCAAGAAGACGAGGAAGTTGGCGCCGGCGAGCAGGATCAGTGTCATCTTGGTGAGGAAAACAGGCATCGCCGCATATTCGCTCGCCCGGACTGAAAAAAGCAGCGTCCCGGTGACAAGCGCGCCGGCGAACGCGCTCAACGCTGTGCGACGCAGCAGCGCCACGAACGCCGCCTGCGGCAGCGAGCGGAAGGCGCCGAGGACCCTGAGGTCCATGAGCCAGACGCTGGTCAGCAGCGCGCCGATCGACATGATGTGCAGCGCATTGACTATGGGGTAGGCGACGAATGAAGCCTTCAGTCCCCGCACGAAGGCGAGTTGCTCGATGCCGGCGAGAAACTCGTCCATTCAGGCCGGCGGCACACGGTCGGGATAGACATCGTAGGTCTTGCCGCCGACGATGACGCGGACCGCCTTCATGCGCTTTTCGTTCTCGTCGAGCGAGCGGTTGCCGATCGCGGTCACCTCGTCGCCGACTTTGGCAACCTCCTCGGTGAAGCCGGCGGCAATCGTCCGGGACGGCGGCGCCATCTCCACCCGCCAGACCTCGCCCTCGGCGTCGACATCCAGCGTGGCGTGCGGATTGCCGATATAGATGGCCGTGATCTTGCCCCGGAGTTCGAAAAATCCGTCTTCGGTCCACGACCAGCCGTGATGGGCATAGGCTGCGGTGGCGGCGGCAAGGATCACTGCCGCTGCCAGCGCGACGTTGCGAAGCCCGTTGAAAGGTGACTGCATCGCTCGCCTCCTCCGTTCGTCCCGCTATTCGAGAGTAGGTCACGGCGCGGCAACGTCAAATCACATCGATGCGACGGTCATCGGCGAAGCTGCCGATCTCCCCACTTGCGGGGGAGATGCCCGGCAGGGCAGAGGGGGGTGCTGTCCCTCCGACCTGTCAACCAATTATAGCCACGCCCTCAGGCTGTTTCCGGTTGCGAATGGGTTAAAATCGAGAGTTGCGATCCTTCCCACCCCCCCTCTGTCCTGCCGGACATCTCCCCCGCAAGGGGGGAGATTGGATGCCGCGTCGGCTTTCGCCAACCACCAACGCTGGAAGGCAGGGGCAGCGCCAACCTGCAGCGATTGCCCTGCGGAATGAACGGTCCGGTCTTGCTTCTGACATCTATGCACGCCATGTTCGGCCCCTACCCGCCGCTCTTCTCCATCGAATGAAGGTCGGAGACTCACATCTGAACGAGGCACACATGAGCAGTATGAGAGACCGTCAGGAAGGCTTCGAAAAGAAGTTTGCGATGGACGAGGACACGAGGTTCAGGGCCATGGCGCGCCGTAACAAGCTGCTCGGCCTATGGGCGGCCGAAAAGCTCGGCAAGTCAGGTGAGGACGCCGACGCCTATGCGAAAGAGGTGGTGCGCGCGGACTTCGAAGAGGCCGGCGACAACGATGTGCTCCGCAAGATACGCGCCGATTTCGACGCGGCGGGCGTCGCCCAGTCGGATCTTCAGATTCGCGGCGTCATGGACGAACTGCTGGTGACCGCGGTCGAGCAGATCAAGAACACCTGAGGGCAGCGCCAGCCCATTTGCCGCCAGGTGGAATTGCTTGGCGTAGCAGAAATGCGGCTAAAACAAACAGATAGAGCGGGATGCCAAGTTCTGTCGAACCCATCCCGCTCTAGCTGTGGGCGGCCACCAGATCCTTTAGGCGCTTTTCGTGCGTCCGCAGCGTCGGTAGCGTCTTCTTGGCGAATTCCTTCAGCGCCGGGTCTTCGCCCGACTGCGCATAGGTAGAAAACAGCGCCAGCGCCTGCTTATGCGCCTCGGTCTGCAGGAGGATGTATTTCGCCTGGAATTCATCGTCATCCAAGCCCTTGAGCTGGTCCAGCATCGCCTGGTCCTTCGGCAACAAAGCGGGGCCGCTCGCCGTCACCGAGGCCGTGGTCTGGCTCTGTTCCAGAGCTGCCTTGAAATCCTCGCCGGTCTTGGTGTGATCCCTAACCATCAGCGCGGCGAAATCCTTCACATCGGCGGCGACATTCTTTTGCTCGGCCAGCTTGCTGCTTTCAATCTCGAAGCGGTTGGCGCTGGGGACGGTTCTGGTGAAGGTCTCGGTCTCGATCTTGGTTTCCCCGACAGCCGGTATGTCGGCCGGCGTGGCGGATTGGGCGAAGGCCGCCGGCGCGCCGGCAAGCAAAGCGACCGTGGCAATGGCGAGATGCGTTTTCACAGGAAATCTCCGAGTTTGTGATCCTCGAAGAGTCCAACGCGACACAAGCGGCGAAGTTGCGCGACGGGATAGGAATGAGGTGTCGGCGATCCTGCCAACACCCCCCGCTGGGCGCGAACACGCCGGAAATACGCTTGGCTGCCGAGGTCAGTGGCAGCACGCGCCAGCATACTGCAGCTGCTCGTCCCAGTTCGGCCGGCCCTCCGGCGTGAAATCCATCAGGTTCCACAAGGGCTCGCAGGTACCGACTGCGCGCGGATCCTGGCCGGGTTCGGACGGCGCGAAGCCAAGTTCGGAGCTCCAGAAATGGCGGATGCCGTCGGCGTCGCGATGGAACACCGACAGCATCGGAAGTTGTGCGCCGTCGTCGGCCTCGGCGTGATAGTCGCGCTTGAAGCTGTTGCCGGCCGAGGACACCAGCCGCATGTTCGTCCAGCCGCGATCGCGGCCAAGCGTGATCGGGTTTTCAAGCGCGGTCTTGCCCACCACGGCGAAATTGAAGCCGGCGGCCTCGAGATGGGCAATGGCGCCGTCGAACTGGTCGAGCAGCGCCGTGCAGGACGGGCATGGCTGGTCGGCCCGCGCCAGCTTGGCCGTGCCGCCGCTTGTCGCTACGTCCCGGGTCTCCTGCGGATGGCGCGGAAACATCATCGAGTAGACGATCAGCGTGTCCTTGCCGGGCGAAAACAGCTCCGACAGTTTTATCCGGGCTGGCTTGCCGTCAGCGCCAAGCCCGTCAAACACATAATCCTCAGGCACCAGCCCGCCCGGCGGCAGCGCGCGGCGTGCGACGGCCACGTCTTCCATGGCGCGGCGCAGCTCGATCTCCTTCTGCAAGAGGGATTCGCGGGCGGCGCGGTATTCGCTGGATTCGTTGGGAAAGCTGATCATCGTCATCTCCATCTATTGGGATTTTGACGACGCGCGCCAAGGTTCCGGCAACGCGCCTTGCCTCTCAAGGACGCATGGCGAAGGACGGTTCCGACATTTTTTGCGCACACGGGCGGCAGAAGCCCCCTCACCCGGATTCCAACCGAATTGCGAAGGGCAATTCGGGGCAATCCGACCTCTCCCCGAGGGGAGAGGAGGAGGTCGCCAGCGCCGGCCAGCTCTTCTCCCCTCGGGGAGAAGGTGGCCGCGAAGCGGCCGGATGAGGGGGCCTCCTATGCGATTGCCAGTCGGCCGAAGCTATGGCGCTGTTGGTACCGGGCAGCTTGCATCGCCCTCCTGGCAGGTGAGATAGCCCTGAAAATCCTTCAGCCTGTCGTCGGTGAGGCTCTCCTTGCAGCCGGCGATAACCATCGGATACATGCTGCCTGCCATATCGGTCGGGCCGCCCTGGAAATTGCATTCGGCGTCGCGGAACGCGACCCAGGCGCGTTGCGCGTCGATCAAAAGCTTCTTCGACGCCGCATCATCCTTCAGCCGCCCCTCGATTTGCTTGTAGGCGTGGTTGAGCTTCTTGTCGGCTTCGGTGAACGACTTGCCGGCGCATTCGTTCATGGTCGCCTGATCCTGCGCGTTGGCGCAATCGTCGGAACGCGCCGCGTTGGCTAGAAGCGGAATGGCGAGGATCAAGGTGGTGAGACCGGTTTTTGAAAGCCGCATCGTGTCTCTCCGGTTTTCGAGAGCCCCGCTGTAACAAAGCTTAACCGTGAGACGAATACAGGCAAGATGCAGCTTGTCGCCTTGGTGGACAGTTCCTTTCAGGCCGGCTCCGACGACTGCGAAGCAATAGCGTTGCGGGCGGGATGCATCTCACCGCATTTTTCGTTCAGGACTATAGGTCCATATCGGGGAAGAACCATGCGTGAAGCCGACAATGACGAAATCGACCTGCGCTGTCCGCAGATCGTCGCCGACAATGCCGCCATGGGCCTCAGGCTGCGCGGCATATTTGGCCGCGGTGGCACAGAGGTCGGAGTTGCGCGGGCGACCAAGCTCAAGAACCGCGATAAACTTTCGCCCTCCACCATCCAGCGCATGGTCAGCTATTTCGCCCGCCATGAGGTCGACAAAAATGGCCGAAACTTCGGCAGTGAAGAAAACCCGTCGGCCGGTTACATCGCCTGGCTTTTATGGGGCGGCGACGAAGGCCGCTCCTGGGCGCTCGAGCTCAAGCAGAAGATCGGCAACGCGCTTGACTGAGCGATAACCAAGCAGGTTGGCTTGGAACAGGAAGATTCGCGGGCGGTGGTTGGTAGCGTACGAGGAGGCGGATCCCGAACCCGCCTCGGGATCCGCCGTCGAGTGCGGCTGGGCGACTATGTGAAGCAGTTCACAAACGATGCACTTTCCGCGGCGTGAGGGCAGCCGACCGCTCCTCACCCCGCCCAGTCGACTTCGAACATCCCCAGCCGCCCGTAGAGCCTGACGGCGGCGGCGTTCTCCACCGTGTTGGTTCTGAGGTCGATATACGCAGCGCCCCGTGCGCGAAAGGCGGCGAAGGCGTGCCACATCAGCGCTTCGGCGATGCCTCGGCCGCGCGCCTCGGGGTGGACGGCAAGGTCTTTGACGAACGCCCTCGTCCAGCACAGTGCCGCGCCCGCCAGCCGACCTTTGCTGCCGATAACCAGGAAACACAAAGCAGGGTCGAATTCCGCGTCGCTTGAAATGCGCGGCCACCATTCGTCGAACGGCCCATCGGCGCCGTCGTCGAACACGGTGGTCAGCAGCGCATGCAAAGCGGGCGCGTCGGTGGCCTCGAAGCCGCGCATGACGAAGCCTTCCGGCCAGCGCGGCGGGGCAAGCGCGTCGTCGAGGATCTTACGCAGCCTGATGTCGTTTGGTGCCGGCGGGCGCGGCTCAGGCATGGTGTTCAGTGCCTGTCGCGCAAAAGTGCGCAGCGGTTTTGCGATAACGACATGCATAAAAACAAGAACTAAAAGCGTGTCGCATGTATCCGTTCACACGCGACGCGCTTTTAGGCATCGGGCTGCGGGCGGCGCCGACCACGGTCGCGGCCAAGGCCGGTTTCTCCCAGCATGCCCTTGCGCTTGGCGTCGTAATAATAGCCGCTCTGGTAGAGCCGGTCGGCGCGTTTGGCGTTGCCGCCAGCCACCAGCCAGGCGCCGCGCAGATATTTCACCGCATACTTCAGATTGGTCTCGGCGTCGAACAACCCGCTCGCCGGCCCGTCATAGCCCATTCCGCGCGCCGTCGCATGCTTGATCTGCATCAGCCCCCAATGGCCGCGATTGTAGGCGTTGGGATTGAAGGTGCTCTCGCGCTTGACGACACGGCGCACCAGATCGACGGGCACCTCATAGAGGACGGCATATTTCTCGATCAGCCGCTCGATCTCGCCGCGCGGTCCCGCCGAATACTCAGGCACGACATAGGCGGCCTGCTGAACGCCGGGCATCGTCTTGCCTGTTTCGCCAGTGACCGGCATGGCCACGGCGGCCGTCGCATAGACAGGTGCTGCGCTGGCTGGCGCGGCATCGGCCGCCATGGCCGCAGGGACAGTTGCGGCCAGCGGGGTCGGTCCGGCAAAGGCCACTGGCTGGGCAGGCGTCGCGGCAGGATCGACGGCCAGCGCCGCCGTCTGGACAGGCGCGATCCCGGACGATTCCGGCAGCACCGAAACCGTGTCGGGCAACGCCAGCGTAAAGCCGGCATCAGCGCCCGCGGCGGCGGTTTCAGTCAGGGAAGGCACGGCCTTGGTCTGCGAGGTCGAAGTGCAGCCGCTGAGACCGGCCGCAGCGAGCGCCACGCCGATCGCGGGAAAGATGATTTTTGCTGGCAAGCCGCGCTCGGGTCCGGTTCGTCTGTTAAGAAAGTCCTTACACCAGCACCTTTGCCCGGGCAATCCGCAGCCAGTTGGGACTCGAATGGTTTTCGGGTGGCAACAGATCCCTGAAAATGCGATATCTTGTTCTCGATATGTACTGGATTCCCATCCGTTTCTTCGGAAAGGAGCGCATCATGGAAAGCACCTCTCAAGCCGCCGCCGGCCACGCGGTCTTCGAAACCGTGATCGGCTTCATGGGCATCGCCTGGAGCGAGGCCGGATTGACCCGGCTCTGCCTGCCCCAGCGCAACCGCGACGCGGTGGAACGCCGGCTCTTGCATCATGCCGGCATCGCCGCTTCGAGCGCCCAACCGCAATGGGTTTCCGAGTTGATCGCCTCGATAAAGGCCTATGCAACCGGCGAAGACGTCGATTTCTCCGGTGTGCCGGTCGATCTCAACGGCGTCGACGATTTCCGCTTCGCCATCTACGACGCGGCGCGCAAGCTCGCCTTCGGCGAGACCACCACCTATGGCGAACTGGCCAAGCGCGCCGGCCATGCCGGGCTGGCGCGTGAGACGGGCGCGGCGCTCGGCGCCAACCCGGTGCCGCTGGTCATCCCTTGCCACCGCATTCTCGGCGCCGGCGGCAAGATCGGTGGTTTTTCAGCCCCGGGCGGCTCGACCACCAAGGAAAAGATGCTGGCGATGGAAGGCGTGCGCGTCGGCCCGCCGCCTCCGGCGCAGGTATCTTTTGGATTTTGAGGCCAGACGTAGCTAGTCCGGAAAGATGCGCCGGCGGAAACGCCGGTCTGTGTCCACCCGCTTGCATTTGTAGACGACGCAGGACTTCGTGTCGGCGCTTGGCACCGAAGCCCGTGCCCTGACCTCGCCCATGTTGCAGAAACGCTGGCTCCGCACATAGCGATCGTAGAGCGGCAATCCCGGCGTGCGCGTCGACTGGTAACGCAGGATGACGGCGCCTTCCTGCGCGATCGTCGCCCGCACCCTGCCGCAGCTCATGCGGCTCGGATCATAGCGCGAGATCGCCTCCGCCTCGGCGGCTACCAGCGTCAGGCAGGCGGCAAGCAGAACAGTTTTCATGGTCCTCTCCCAAAACAGGACCCGGCGCTCGAAGGCGGCACGATCCTTCCCCGCAACGTGCGCGATAGGCGATGCGAACCCTCCGCAACGCGCGATGTTACAACGCTTTCACGCGATTGGGGCGGCCGTTGGGCAGCGCCGCATCAGCGCCTTTTTTGTCCAGTCTTGTTTTTTGCTAAGAACCAGACTATATGAGGTCCATTGATATTTCGGCCGATCGATCCGGGCCTCGCGATATTCGCGTTTGCTGACGTTCTATCTCCAAAATCTCGATACAAACCGACTGGACTTCGGTTCGGTCATGCTAAAGCAAACGTAAGGACTATCGAAATGGCAACAGGTACGGTCAAGTGGTTTAATTCCACCAAGGGTTTCGGCTTCATCCAGCCTGACAGCGGCGGCGCGGACGTTTTCGTCCACATCTCCGCAGTCGAGCGCGCTGGGCTGTCGACCCTGGTCGAAGGCCAGAAGATCAACTTCGAGATCGAGCAGGACCGCCGCACTGGCAAGTCGTCCGCTGGATCTCTGAGCAAGGCAGCCTGATTTTGCGAATGGCGCGCGCCGGGCGATAGCTCGGGGCGCGCGGCAAGTCACGGATGTACTGACGGTCGCGCGAGAAGCGCACCGGAGCGAAAAACCCGACAAGCCGAAGCGGCAGATTGCTGCCGGCCCGGACCAAACGCTCCCGATCAGGCTACCAAGCATGGAAGGCGGGATTTTGTCCCGCCTTTTTGCTGTCCGGATTTTAGACGCCGACAATTAGCGAAACCGGCGATGCGGCGTGCTTCTCCCCGTCACTATACGGGGAGAAGTGCCCGGCAGGGCGATGAGGGGCAGCGCGACGTATGGGGACTAGCTACCCATCGCAGAGCCAAGCACGACATTGCGATAGAGGCTGGCGCCGCCCCTCATCTGGCTGCCGCCATCTTCTCCCCGTATAGTGACGGGGAGAAGGACGCTTTCGCCGAAGATTTCGCCAAATCCCCAACGTCATTCAAAAATTGGCGACAGGGATAATCTATATCCACGCCTCAAAGGCAACAAATTACCCCAGCCACTCCATCGGCACATGCCCCGGATCGGCCTCGACTCGTTTCAGCCAGGCCGCCACCGCCGGATAGGCGTCGAGGTGGAAGCCGCCCATCTCGGCCGTATGCGTATAGGCGTAGAGCGCGATGTCAGCGACGCTTAATGCCTCACCGGCAAAGAACGCACTCCCAGCCAGATGCTTGTTCATCACGCCGAGCGCCTTGTTGCCGCGCTCCAGTGTCACCGCCAGCCGTTCGGGCGTCGCATCCTTGGCCCGTTCGGGAAAGGTGAGCAGCGCCTTGCGTACCGCGATATAGGGTTCGTGGCTGTACTGCTCGAAGAACAACCACTGATAGGCTAGCGCCCGCTCGTATCTGTCGGCCGGCAGGAACCGCGTGCCTTCGGCGAGGTAAAGCAGGATGGCGTTGGATTCGGCCAGCCGCCTGCCGTCGTCGAGTTCGAGCAGCGGCACCATAGCGTTCGGGTTCTTGGCAATATAGTCCGGCTTGCGCGTGTCGCCGGTGTGCGAGCTCACCTCGACATCGGTGAAGGCGATGCCGAGCTTGGCCATCAACAGGCGCGGCTTGTAGCAATTGCCGCTGTCGATCATTCCATAGAGTATGGTCATTTTTGCTCCCATCGCTCGTGCAACGACAGCCTAGGCTCTATCCCGGCGGCAACGGCTTCATCCAGTGATTTGTTTTGGCGCAACCATCAGCGCCGCTGATGGATCACCCAAACAACGGCACGACGTTGTTGTCCCTGCCAAGCAGCCGGTCGATGGGCAGCGGCTCCTCGTCGAAGACCGTGCCGGCCAGCGCCGGCCGGGCAAGGTAAAAACCCTGCAAAAGATCGACGCCGCCGTCCAGCGCGACGCGCAGATGCGTGGATTGCTCGATGCCTTCGACCAGCACCTTGGTGCCGCGGTCGTGCAGCGCGGAGACCAGCGGCCGGAAAAACCGCTCGGCGGCGGCATGGCGGCAGAATTCCGCGAACCAGGTGCCGTCGATCTTGACGATGTCGGGCTGGACAAGCGCAACTCGCTCTTCCGTCGAATGCCCGGTACCGAAATCGTCGATGGCGATGCGGATGCCGTCACGCCGCATCTCGCGCGCCAGGCTGACGAGCACCTTGTCGTCGGCCGCCTGTTCGGTAATTTCGCAGACCAGCATGCCGGGATACAGGTCGAACTCGGCGAGATACCTGGTCATCAGCCTGATCTCAGCCAGCGCCCGCCCGGGGTCATCGTTGATCAGCGGATTGTAGTTGAAGAACAGGTCGAGCCCGTCGACGCCGATGTTGCGGAAGTTCCGGAGATGCAGCACCCGGCACATCGTCTCGACGAACAGGCGATCCGCCGCGGGTACGCCCGCGAAAAATACACGTGGCGCGACCGACCTGCCGGCGCGGTGCGGCTCGATCAGGCCTTCGACCGCGACGGCCTTCAAAAACCTGCCGCGCGGCGCGAAGATCGGCTGGTAGGCGCTCCTCAGCCGGAACGCGCCATAGACGCCGTATTCGATACCGACCTCGTCGGCAAAGATCGCCTCGCCGACATTGCGCCGCCTGTCGGGCCGTCCGGTCATGGCACCGCCTTGCGCCCGAAAGCCCGTTTCGGCCGCGGCGAAGGCGAGACGGTCGCAGGCGCCTCGCCGGCATCGGGCACTGCCACGGGCATCTGCTTGTCCTTGCCGAAGACGTGAAAGCTGGTCGGTGCAAGCTCCGGGTGCGCCAGCGCGAATCCCTGCACCATCGAGGCTCCCGATTTCTCAGCCAGTTCAAGCTGCCAGCCCTCCTCGATGCCCTCGAACACGGTGCGGATGCCTTGCTGTTCGAAACTAGCCACCATGGCGGTCAGCAGTGCGAAACCGGCGCCGGATTCCATCAGTTGCATGATCCAGTGGGCATCGAATTTGACGATGTCCGGCCTGAGCTCCTTGATGCGGTTGATGTCGGATTCGTCGGCGCCGTAGTCGTCGACGGCTATGCGAAACCCGTTGGCCCTGAGGGCCTCGACGAAATTGTAGAGCGTTTCCTGCGACGCCGATTTCTGCTCGGTCACCTCGCAGACGACGCGGTTCGCGTCGATCTCAGCCTCGTGCAGCACCAGCCGCATGTCGCGCAGCGCCTTGTCGGCGATGCTGCGATCGGTGAACACCGACGGGTCGAAGTTGATGAAGATGGATGCCTCTTGCGGCAGGCAGGCGCCGGCGTTCAAAAGATGCAGCGTCCTTGTCAGCGCCTCGATATGCAGGCGGTCGACCGTCGGACAGGTATTGAAAAAGCTCACCGGCGACTGCGGCTCGCCGTCGCGGAACGGCCGGATCAGCCCCTCGAATGCGGTGACGGACAATTTGCCGTTGCTGAAGGCGAAGATCGGCTGGAAGGCGCTCTGCAGCGTATAGATACCCCAGACACCGCTGGCGGTGCCGTCGTCATGACGGACGATATGGGCATGCCCGATGCTGCGCGACACGGTTCCTCTCTCTGCGAGACTGGCGGAATGGGTCGTGATCCAGCCACTCGGGGTTTTACCGCCGGTAAGTGAATTTATTGTTGCCGAATTTGCCGGCGATTTGAGATCTGGCTCATCCGACAGTGCTTGCGCTTGGCGGAATGATGCGACATGAGAAGCGCCGCGGTTAGATGGACCGCCTGCATACCCAAGGAGATAACACCGTCATGGCCTTTCTTGCCGACGTCCTTTCCCGCGTAAAGCCTTCCGCGACCATCGCGGTGACGCAGAAAGCGCGCGAGCTGAAAAACGCCGGCCGTGACGTGATCGGGCTGGGTGCCGGCGAACCGGACTTCGACACGCCGGACAACATCAAGAACGCTGCGATCGAGGCCATCCGCCGCGGCGAAACGAAATATCCTCCGGTTTCGGGCATCGTGCCGCTGCGCGAGGCGATCGCCAAAAAATTCAAGCGAGAGAACAATCTCGACTACCGGCCGGAGCAGACCATCGTCGGCACCGGCGGCAAGCAGATCCTGTTCAATGCCTTCATGGCGACGCTGAATCCCGGCGACGAGGTCATCATCCCGAGGCCGTACTGGGTCAGCTATCCCGAGATGGTAGCGATCTGCGGCGGCACCCCGGCATTTGCCGACACTTCCATCGACAACGGCTTCAAGCTGATGGCGGCGGCGTTGGAAAAGGCGATCACGCCGCGCACCAAATGGCTGTTGATGAACTCACCGTCGAACCCGTCGGGCGCCGCCTACACCAAGGCTGAATTGCGCGCGCTGGCCGACGTGCTGCTCGAACATCCCAATGTCTGGGTGCTGACCGACGACATGTACGAGCACCTGATCTACGGCGATTTCGTCTTCAGGACCATCGCCGAGGTCGAGCCGAAGCTTTATGAGCGCACGCTGACGATGAACGGCGTGTCGAAGGCCTATGCCATGACCGGCTGGCGCATCGGCTATGCGGCCGGGCCCGTGGCGCTGATCAAGGCGATGGATATGATCCAGGGCCAGCAGACCTCTGGCGCCTGCACCATTGCCCAGTGGGCATCGGTGGAGGCACTGAACGGTCCGCAGGAATTCATTGCCAAAAATAAGGCGATCTTCCAGGCTCGGCGCGATCTCGTCGTGTCGATGCTCAATCAGGCGCGCGGCATCACATGTCCGTCGCCGGAAGGGGCTTTCTACGTCTATCCGTCCTGCGCCCAGTTGATCGGCAAGAAGACCAAAGCCGGCAAGGTGATCGACAACGACGAAGCCTTCTGCTCGGAACTGCTCGAGGCCGAAGGCGTGGCGGTCGTGTTCGGCTCGGCCTTCGGCCTCGGCCCGAACTTCCGCATCTCCTACGCCACATCGGAGGCTTTGCTCGAAGAGGCCTGCACGCGCATCCAGCGCTTCACTGCCTCGCTGATCTGATCAGGCACATCCCGAAGATCAAACCCATCGAGTTTGGTGGGCTCAAAAAGCCTCAGCCGCCATACTGCTCGTCCGTCACCTTCTCCAGCCAGTCGGCATGGACGCCGTCGAGCGCCTCCTGCATGGCGATATGCGCCATCACCGACTTTGGACCGGCGCCATGCCAGTGCTTTTCATCAGGCGCAAACGAGATGACGTCGCCGGCCCTGATCGCCTGTACCGGCTTGCCCCAGCTTTGTGCGAGGCCGGCGCCTGACACGACATAGAGCGTCTGGCCCAGCGGATGCGTATGCCAGTGGGTACGCGCGCCGGGTTCGAAACTGACCATGACGGCGCGCAGCCGCGCTGGCGCTTCCTTCTCGATGATCGGCGTCTGCCACACACGGCCGGTAAAGTATTTTTCCGGCGCAATAACGGTCGGCACGCTGCCGCAGGGAATGATCTTCATCGTCGCGAGTCCTCAAGCTGATGGCGGATCAGTCGGCGACGACCGTTCCTTTTTGTCGCAAGAAGCGGGCACTTTCTTCCGATAACCATCATGGCGCAACCGCTTTTGCGGCTGTTCAGCGACGGGCTTTGTCGCGGGATTTGATGGGAGGCTGGGCTCGCATCGACGGCTTCGCCGATCACGGCTCAACATCTGCGACATCAGGCGATCTCAAATCCCTTGCCCTCCCGGCTAACCCGTGGGACGATGCCTTTGGGTAGGTGGCAAACGGAAAAAAGCCCCGCCCGCGACGGTCGACAGGCCGGCCGCCGCTCCCAGGGAAACGCCTGAGTGGAGGTCAGTCATGGGAACTCGCGCCGGAGGACGACGCACGGGACCGAAATGCATTGCCATAGTCGGTCCCTTTGCAAGCGGTAAGACGACACTTCTCGAAGCAATATTGGCCCGCACGGGCGCCATTCCCCGCCAGAATCCCGTTTCCTCGGGAAACACCGTTTCCGATCATTCACCCGAGGCACGCGCCCACGCCATGAGCGTCGAGGCGACCTTTGCGACCACCGAATTCATGGACGAGCAACTCACCTTCGTCGATTGTCCCGGTTCCATCGAATTCTCTTTCGAGGCCGAGCCGGTGCTTGCCGCCTGCGACATCGCCGTGGTCGTTGCCGAAGCCGACGCGAAGAAGATCCCTGCCCTGCAGCTGATCATGCGCAAGCTCGACGATCTCGGCGTGCCGCGCATCATGTTCCTCAACAAGGTCGACAAGGCGATATCAGGCGTGCGCGACACGCTGAAGATGCTGCAGCCAGCAAGCTCGGTGCCGTTGCTGCTTCGCCAGATTCCGCTGCGCAAGAACGGCGTCGTCATCGGCTCGATCGATCTGGCTCTGGAGCGCGCCTACATCTATCGCGAATATGCCGAAAGCGAGGTCGCCCAGATTCCCGGCGACGACAAGGCGCGCGAACTGGAGGCGCGCTTTTCCATGCTGGAGACGCTCGCCGATCATGACGACCAGTTGATGGAGCAGCTTCTCGAAGAGATCGAGCCGCCGAAGGACGCGATCTTCGACGACCTCGCTGCCGATCTGCGTGACGGCGCGGTGACGCCGGTGCTGATCGGCACCGCCGAGAAGGGCAATGGCGTGCTGCGGCTATTAAAGACGATCCGCCACGACGCGCCTGATGTTGAAGCAACGCGCAAGCGCCTCGGCGCACCTGACGGCAAGGCGACCGTAGTCCAGGTGATGAAGACCATTCACACCGCGCATGGCGGCAAGCTGTCGGTCTCGCGCATCCTGTCCGGCCAGCTTGCCGACGCCTCCGAGCTCTTCCTTTCGAATGGCGCCACGGCAAAGGTCTCCGGCATCTACAGGATGCTCGGCAAGGACCAGACCAAGCTCACCTCGGCCAGGGCCGGCGACACGGTCGCGCTCGGCAAGCTGGACGACGTCACGACCGGTCAGACGCTGAGCTCGGCAAAGGGCGGCATCAAGCCGCTGGTCACGCTGGCGCCGCCGCAACCGGTCTTCGCCTTCGCGCTGCGCCCGAAGGAACGCAAGGACGAAGTGAAGATGTCGGCGGCCATCCAGCGCCTTGCCGAAGAAGACCCCTCGCTCAGCCTGCGCCACAATCAGGATTCGGCCGAAACCGTGCTGTCGGGCCATGGCGAGATGCATCTGCGCGTCGTGCGCGAGCGGCTGGAAGGCAAGAACCAGATCCCGGTCGAAGGTCATCCGCCGGCCGTGCCTTATCGCGAGACGATCCGCAAAACGGCGCAGCAGCGTGGCCGCCACAAGAAGCAGTCGGGCGGCCATGGCCAGTTCGGCGACGTTGTGATCGAGATCAAGCCGCTGCCGCGCGGCTCCGGCTTCCAATTCACCGATACCATCACCGGCGGCGCCGTGCCGAAAACCTATATCCAGTCGGTCGAGACCGGCGTGCGTGATTATCTGAAATCCGGCCCGCTCGGCTTTCCGGTGGTCGATGTCGCCGTCAACCTGTCCGACGGCTCCTATCACGCCGTCGATTCGTCGGACATGGCCTTCCAGATGGCGGCGAAGCTGGCGATGAAGGAAGGCATGGCCGCCTGCTCGCCAGTGCTGCTCGAACCGATCATGAAAGTCGAGATCGTTACGCCGTCCGACGCGACATCAAGGATCATCGCCCTTATCCCGCAGCGGCGCGGCCAGATCCTCGGCTACGATGCGCGGCCCGGCTGGCCGGGATGGGACGTCGTCGAGGCGACCATGCCGCAGGCCGAGATCGGCGACCTGATCATCGAGTTGCGTTCGGCCACCGCAGGCGTGGCCAGCTATCTTGCCAGCTTCGACCATATGGCCGAACTCACCGGCCGCCTGGCCGACGAAGCGTTGAACGCCAATGGCAAGGCCGCCTGACACTGGATTTTGGCGCCGTTGCCTCGGGGGCAGAACTCAAGGAAACGGCGTCCGGAACGATCCGGACGCCGCTTTCTTGCGGACCGTCTTCGTGGGAGGCGAAACGGCAGGTCCGCCGCACATGCCGCCGGCGCCTGATGGCCTCAGCGGAAGAATGGTTCGGACGCGGCAGCCGCCTGAGCCCGGATCGTCCGAGTGATGCCCCCATCTCCCGCACGAACCACACCGCGTCCTATGATCTGCTTAGTCGATGCTGGGCGCCTGTGACATGTTACCTGAGGTTACATGTCACTGTTACGTGACAATGTCGGTCGGCTTTCCCTTGGCGCCAGCAGGTTTCGGGCAACAAAAAAGCCGGATCAATGAAGATCCGGCTGAGTTTGATTGGAAGTGCCTGTTAAGGCTAACCTCCAGAGGGGAACACTCAAGGGCGCTAATGGGAGGAGAACGCGCCCAGGAGATGATCTATATATGTGCTCATCATGCCCAAGAAACAAGCATCTATTTTGCAACACACACATGCAAAATGACACAGGCTGTGGTCTAACCCATTCCTTATCCTCATAGGACCAGCAGAATCGTCGAAATGCGGTGCACAGCCAGGCAAAAACCATTGCGAAGTAGCGAATCAGAGCCGATTCTCGATCCGGAACGCAGAAACAACGAATGATGTCGAATCAGGCAGCGCGCGTTTATTTTTGCAGCAGCCGCGCATCGACCCGAAATTGGAATCGCTTTTCGGAAAGCACGATGCGTAGATTTCAAAGTGCTAGAGCGCACTTTGTGCGTCCAAGTGGACGCACGTCGCTCGAGAAGGTAGCCTCGATGAGGACACCTCAGGCGATCGCCGGCAGCGCGCTATTCTTCATCGCAGCGCCCGGTGTGGTCGCGGGATTGCTGTCCTGGCTGCTGACCGATCGCTATCGTCTGCCATGGGCGACCCAGCCCGGCTTGGTCCCGGTCGGCTGGATCCTGATTTGTCGGCGCAGCGGCCTTGCTGCTTCATGCCTTCGCCCGTTTTGCCTTCGAAGGCCTGGGCACGCCCGCCCCGGTCGCGCCGACCGAGCGACTGGTTGTCAGTGGTATCTACCGCCATGTCGCAACCCGATGTATGTGGCGGTGCTGGCGATCATCGTTGGCCAGGCGCTGCTGTTTTCGAGCTGGGCTCTCGTCGCCTACGCCATCATCGCCGCCATCGCTGGTCTCGTTCGTGAAGTTCTACGAGGAACCGACGCTTGCCCGCCGCTATGGCGCCGGCTACGAGGGGTACCGCCGCGCCGTCTCCGGCTGGCTACCCCGCCTGACGCCATGGCGCGGGTGAGCCGTAAAACGGAGCTGCGCCGTTTCAGGGTGTGTTGAGATTCAGGTCAGGCCGAGTCGAGAATGGTGGGTTCCGAGAAACGGAACGGAGCGGACATCGGTCGTGAGTACCGGAAGCGCAGGTATCAGCCGTTCGCAGGCCGGCATAACCTGAATATCGACGTACCCTAGAACGACCAGCTTCGGGCCTTGGCAATAATGAAGTCGCGGAAGACGTGCAGTTTCGCCTGGTTCTTCATCGCATCGGGATAAGCAAAATAGGTGTCGAAGGACGGCACTTCGGTCTCCGGCAGCAACTGCACCAGCCCTGAGTCCTTGCTGACGACATAGTCGGGCAGCATGGCGATGCCGGCGCCACCCTGTACCGCGCGCTTAATCGACAATATGTCGTTGATCTGCAGCGTCGGCACCCTTTGCCCGCCTTCGAAATCGCCGACCGTTTCCAGCCAGTTCAATTCCGACAGATGCGCAGGCACCGGCACGCCGAAGGTGACGATGCGATGGCTCTTCAACTCGGCGATCGACGCCGGCTTGCCATACTTGTTGACGTAAGAAGGGGCGGCGTAGAGATGGAAATGCACGGTGAACAGGCGGCGCTGGATGAGATCAGGCTGCTGCGGTTGGCGCAGCCGGATCGCGCAGTCCGCCCGGCGCATGGTGAGATCGAGTTCCTCGTTCGCCAGGATCAACTGCAGACTGATCTCGGGATAGAGCTCGATGAATTCCTGCACGCGCTCGGTCAGCCAGCCGGCACCGAGCCCCACCGTGGTCGTCACCCTGAGCACGCCGGAGGGCCGGTCCTTGGCCTCGGTCAGCCGCGACTTGATCGTCTCCAGCTTCATCAGCACGTCATGGGCCGTGCGGAACAGCATCTCACCCTGCTCGGTCAGCACCAGGCCGCGGGCATGGCGATTAAACAGCGGCACGCCGACGTCATGTTCGAGCGCGCTGACCTGCCGCGAGATCGCCGACTGCGACAGATGCAGTGTCTCGGCGGCATGGGTGAACGACCCAGCTTCCGCCGCAGCGTGAAACACGCGTAGCTTGTCCCAGTCCAACGCCATAATGCCCCTCGCTCTGTTTTTTGGCGTTTGCCTGTTTTTAGCGCCTGAATGAAAAATCAGGCTTTTGCGCGGCTTTTCTCGGCCGCTTCCTTACTCCGCCGCTTCGCGGTGAACTTCGATCCCGGCGAGATACTTTTCCGCCTCGAGCGCGGCCATGCAGCCGAGCCCCGCCGCCGTCACCGCCTGGCGGTAGATGTCGTCGGTCACGTCGCCGGCGGCGAACACGCCCGGCACGTCGGTGCAGGTCGAATCGGGCGCCGTCCACAGATAGCCGTTCGGCTTCTGCTTCAGCTTGCCGGCGAACAGTTCGACCGCCGGCGCATGGCCGATCGCCACGAACACGCCGTCGACCGTCAGATGCATCTCCTGGCCGGTCACCACATTGCGCAGCTTCAGCCCTTCCACCGACGGCGGCAGCGGCATCTTACCGGACTGACCGGTGATCTCGTCGACGACAGTGTCCCAGATGACGCGGACATTGTCCTTCTTGAACAGCCGCTCGCTGAGGATGCGCTCGGCGCGGAAGTCGCTGCGCCGGTGGATGACCGTCACGCTCTTTGCCAGATTGGAAAGGTAGAGCGCCTCCTCCACCGCCGAATTGCCGCCGCCGATCACCGCGACATCCTTGCCGCGATAGAAGAAGCCGTCGCAGGTGGCGCAGGCCGATACGCCGAAGCCCATGAAGGTCTGCTCGCTCGGGATGCCCAGCCATTTCGCCTGCGCGCCGGTGGCGATGATCAGCGCGTCGGCCGTATAGGTGGCGCCGGAATCGCCCTTGGCACGGAACGGACGCACGTTGAGGTCTACTTCGGTGATAATGTCGTTGATAATTTCGGTGCCGACATGTTCGGCCTGCTTCAGCATTTGTTCCATCAGCCAGGGACCCTGGATCGGATCGGCGAAGCCCGGATAGTTTTCGACATCGGTGGTGATCATCAACTGACCGCCCTGCTGCAGGCCGGCGACCAGCATCGGCTTCAGCATGGCGCGGGCGGCGTAGATTGCCGCCGTATAGCCGGCGGGACCGGAGCCGATGATGAGAACGGGTGCGTGCTTGGACGTCATATCAGGGCTTTCACAACAACCGGACGCGAATGAAGCGTCCGGCACAGGGGTCGATATCGGCCCTAATCTAGGTGTTGCAGGCGACGCCAGCAAGACGACCTGACCTTCGTCCCCGGAAAGCTTCCTCACAAACAGACGATCAATGAACATCTTGCGCGGTGACTGTCCGAAAATCACCGACTGAAGGGATGGAATGGACACCAAAGTCGTTTTACAAAATCACGAAAGATTCTTGCGTGAAGCGCCGAAGGTATCCATGCCGCTCAAAGCCGATCTCGATGCCATCGACTGGAAGATCCTGCGCGAGCTTCAGCATGACGGTCGCATGACCAATGTCGAGCTGTCCGGCCGCGTCGGCATTTCGGCGCCGCCATGCCTGCGTCGCGTCAGGCGGCTGGAAGAGACCGGCATCATCCGCGGCTATCGCGCCTTGCTCAATGCGCCGGCGCTCGGCCTGGATGTCGTCGCCTTCTGTCTCATCGGCCTGCATCACCAGGCCGACGCGGAGCTGAAAACCTTCGCCGAACGCACCCGCGGTTGGCCGATCGTGCGCGACGCCTGGATGGTGTCGGGCGAATCCGATTTCCTGCTGCATTGTGTGGCGAGCGACCTCGGCACCTTTCAGACCTTCGTCATCGAGGAGTTGGCCTCGGCGCCGAATGTCGACACGGTGCGCACTGCACTGACCATCCGTCGCGTCAAGGACGAGGGCCTGGTGGCTTTCAGCGAAGCGAGAATCTAACCCCTGCCGAGTTCGGCGATGGTCTCGCAGAGTTTGCTGTGGTCGCTGCCGGTCGTCAGTTTACGCGTCGTGAATATACCATCGCCAGAAGGCCGATTGGATCTGCCGCGCACCAGCCAGCCCTCGCAAAGTCCGGCGCGCCGTCCGGCTTCCATGTCATCGGCCTTGTCGCCGACGATGACTGATCGGCTGATATCCACGCCCAGCAGATCGCGGGCGCGCAGAAGCATGCCCGGATTGGGCTTGCGCATCGGATGATCACCTACTGCCAGTTCACCCGTCCCGCTCGAATGGTAGGCGCAGGCGAGCACCAGGTCGATCCGGCAATTCTGTGCTTCGAGAAGTGTCAGCAGCCGAGCATTGACTGCGGCGAACTCCGGCCAGCCGAAATAGCCGCGGGCTATACCTGACTGGTTGGAGACCACGATCGCAGGAACGCCTGCGATGCTCGCCGTTCGGATCACTGGCAGCATCTCCGGCCGCAGCACGATGTCAGCCGGATCGCTGGGATAACCGCTATCGACATTGATGGTGCCGTCGCGGTCGAGGAACAGCGCCGGCGTGCCAGCTGCAAAAACCGAGGTACCAATCCGCTCGACCCAGAGCCCCGGCTCTTCGAGCGGGTACGGCTGCGAGGTCCTGACGGCGTCGTCCCTATCAGCCATCACAGAGGCGCGCTTCGACCATTTCGCACAGATGATGGTAGAGGCAAAGATGCCCCTGCTGGATGATCGGCGTCGAGGTCGAGGGCACGTTGAGCAGGATGTCGGAGAGCGGCTTGAGCTTGCCGCCGGTGTCGCCGGTCAGGCTGATCACCGTCATGTCCATCATGCGCGCCTGTTCAGCAGCAGAAAGGATGCTGGGCGAGTTGCCGCTGGTCGAGATGGAGAGAAGCACAGCACCCGCCGAGCCATGCGCCTCGACCTGGCGTGAAAACACGGTGTCGAAGCCGTAATCGTTGCCCCAGGCGGTCAGCACCGCCGCATTGGCCGGCAACGCGATGACGTTGTAGGCCTTACGCTCCTTCAAGAAGCGGCCAACCAGTTCGCCGGCGATGTGGATGGCGTCGCTGGCCGAACCGCCATTGCCACAGATCAGCAGCGCCTTGCCCTGCGAAAGCGCGGCGACGACGGCGGCCACCGCCCGCTCCATCTCGTCGGTGAGGTCGCGCTCGATCATGGCGGTGATCGCGGCCGCCGAGCGGACCAGGTATTCGTTCAGTTCGGACATGAAACCCTCAGTTTGTACTGCCGGCGCGCAACTTGCCGATGGTGCCGGTGGTGCTCTTGCCGGCGACGAGATCGACCAGCACGACGCGGCCGCCCGCCTTTTGCACGATTTCGGCGCCGACCACCTGATCGATTGTATAGTCGGCGCCCTTGACCAGTATGTCGGGCTTGAGCGCCTCGATCAGCGGGAGCGGCGTGTCCTCCTCGAAGACGACGACGGCATCGACCGAGGCAAGCGCCGCCAGCACGCAGGCGCGGTCATGCTCGTCGTTGACCGGGCGCCCTGGCCCTTTCAACCGGCGCACCGAGGCATCGCTGTTGAGGCCGAGAACCAGCCGGTCGCATTGGCTGCGCGCCGCATGCAAAAGGCTGACATGGCCGGCGTGAAGGATATCGAAGCAGCCATTGGTGAAACCGACGCTCAGGCCTTCGTCCTTCCACGTCGTAACCAGCCGTGCGGCGGCAGCGGCATCGAGGATTGCATCCTTGTGGGCAATCGGTCCATGCGAGCGAAACAGCGCGCCGGTAAGCTCTTCGACCGTCAGCCGCGCGGTACCGCGCTTTCCCACCACTACGCCACCCGCCGCGTTGGCGATGGCGGCGGCCATGATGCGGTCGGCGCCCGCAGCCAGGGCCAACGCAAACGTCGCAATCACAGTGTCGCCGGCGCCGGAAACGTCGAACACCTCCCGCGCCTGCGTAGCGATGTGGCGGGCATCGTCCGCGCCGACGACGCTCATGCCTTTTTCACTGCGCGTCGCGACCACGAAATCGAAGCGATGTGCCGAGATCAGCTCACGTGCCGCGGCCACGATCTCGTCATCGGCAAACACCGCGCGTCCGACCGCTTCGCCAAGTTCCTTGCGATTGGGCGTGATCGCCGTCGCCCCGGCATAGCACGCATAGTCGCGGCCCTTAGGATCGACGAGCACCGGCTTTCCCGCCTCGCGGCAGATCGAGATCAGTTCGCCGGCGACGCCGTCCAGCAGCATGCCCTTGCCGTAGTCGGACAGGATAACGATGTCGGCCTGCGCGAGCGCGGTGCGGAAATGCCGGATCAGCGTCGCCCGCTCCGCGTCGCCCAGCGGCTTGATTTCCTCTTCGTCGAAACGCAGCACCTGCTGGTTGAGCGCGCTGAAGCGGCTTTTCGACGAGGTCATCCGGTTCGCGTCCTGCGCGAGGCCGCCAGTGTCGACGCCAAACTCAGCGAGCATGCGCATGAGATTGTCGCCGGCCTGATCCTCGCCGATCACCGAAAGCGGTATCGCGGCAGCGCCGAGTGAGACGATGTTGGCGACGACATTACCGGCGCCGCCCATCGCCGACGTTTCACCACGCCCGCGCAGCACCGGAATGGGCGCTTCGGGCGAAATCCGCTCGATGATGCCGTTGACGAAACGGTCGAGGATAAAATCGCCGACCACCAGCACGGTGACGTTGCTGAACCGCGAGATGGCGCGGTGAAGGGGTTCGGGAGAAGGCAGGTATTGCTCGCTCATGTCATCCGCGACGTGCAATGGGGGCCGGTTCCGATGCTGTGAAAGCGCTGGACTGGCAGGGCTGGTCGTTCATGGCGAAGCCGATATACCGCAATTCGGCCCAACGCAACGGCAGGCGCTGAGCGGATCATAGCCAACGGCGGTCGACGGATCAGCTTTTCTGCAAAGCCACATGAACGCCCAAACCGACGAGCACTGCACCGCCTGCACGCCGCATGAGCCGCTGCGCGTGGCTCGAGCGCCGCAGCCTGGTGATCAGCGCACCTGCCAGCACCACGCACATGACGTCTGCCGAGGAGAACATCAGATTGACGATCGTCCCGAGGACGAGGAATTGGAGCCAGACGGGAAACGTCGCCGACGCGTCGATGAATTGCGGCAGGAATGCCATGAAGAAGATTGCAGTCTTGGGATTGAGCACCTCGACGGTGATGCTCTCGAAAAAGGCGCAGCGGGCGGATTTCGGCTCAATGCCCGGCATAACAGCATCGTCTTGCGCCCTGGCGCGGAACAGCGAGACACCCAGCCAGATCAGATAGAATGCGCCGGCCAGCTTGACCGCGATGTAGAGCGTCGGCACGGCGTGGAAAAGCACGGATAGCCCGGCAGCGGCTGCGATGACATGCACATAGCCGCCAAGATGAATACCCAACGCCGCCGTCAAGCCGGACCAGCGGCCGCGCGCCATCGTTTGTGCAGCAGCGTAAAGCATCGCCGGACCGGGGATGTAGGCAAAGATCGCCGTGGTGGCGAAAAAGGCGATAAGCAGTTCGGTTGACGGCATTTAGCCTTGCTCCTGTCGTGCTTCGCCGGTGGATCGCCGACTGAAGCGAAAGCTTTGCGGCGGCACTGTGGCGCTCACCCAACCGCCGGATTGCGACCTGCTTTATCGACAGCCCCGCAAGCCTCCCCTATAAGGGCCGGAATCGGCACGAGATACCAGAGGCTTTCATGATCATCGTCACGGGCGGCGCCGGCATGATCGGCTCCAACATCGTCGCCGCGCTCAATGCCGAAGGGATCAGCGACATCGTCGTCGTCGATGACCTGACCGATGGCCACAAGATCGCCAATCTCGCCGACCTCCAGATCGCCGATTATCTCGACAAGGACGATTTCCTGCCGCGGATGGAGGCCGGGGACCTCGGTCGCATCGAGGCCGTCTTCCACCAGGGCGCCTGCTCGACCACCACCGAATGGAACGGCAAGTTCATGATGGAGGTGAACTACGCCTATTCGAAGCGGCTGCTGCACGCCTGCCTCGCACTGCGCGTGCCCTTCCTCTATGCCTCCTCGGCTTCCGTCTATGGCGGCGGCGCCGAGTTTCGCGAGGAGCCGGAATGCGAACGCCCGCTCAATGTCTATGCCTATTCAAAGAAGCTGTTCGACGACTATGTCCGCCGCACCGTCTTCGATACCGATCATTCGCCGGTGGCGGGCCTGCGCTATTTCAACGTCTATGGACCACGCGAGGCGCACAAGGGCACTATGGCCTCGGTCGCCTTCCACCTGTTCAACCAAGTCGAGCAAGGCCAGAATCCGAAACTGTTCGGCGCCTACGACGGTTTTGGACCCGGCGAGCAGAGCCGCGATTTCATCCATGTCGGCGACGTTGCCGACGTCAATCTATGGTTGTGGAAACGGGGCTCAAGCGGCATCTTCAACTGCGGCACCGGCCTTGCCCAGCCGTTCCGCGCCATTGCCGAAACGGTGATCGGCACGCTGGGCAAGGGCGAGATCGAGTTCACCGACTTCCCCGATCACCTCAAGGGCAGCTACCAGAGTTTTACGCAAGCTGATATGTCCCGGTTGCGCGCAGCCGGTTACAATGGTCAGTTTCGCACAGTGGAAACCGGCGTCAGAGACTATGTCGAATGGCTGAAAGCCCAACGATCCTCGTGATCGGCCCACGCTGGGTGGGCGACATGGTGATGGCGCAGTGCCTGTTCTCGGCCCTGAAAGAGCTTCACCCGAACGCCGCGATTGACGTGCTGGCCCCGGCATGGGCGGCGCCACTGGTCAAGCGCATGCCCGAAATACGCCAGCAGATCGAACTGCCGCTGAAATCCGGCGCGCTGGAATTCCGCATGCGCAGGCGCTTCGGCCGGCTGCTGCGCGGCCAATACGACATCGCCTATGTCATGCCCGGAAGCTGGAAGTCGGCGCTGGTCCCGTTCTTTGCCCGCATTCCGCGCCGCGTTGGCCATCTCAAGGAAATGCGCTACGGGCTGCTGACCGATATCGTTGCCTTGCCCGACCATTTGAAACGGCGCACGGCGCAGGCCTATTTCGGCCTCGCGCAAGGGGGCACGTTCCGCGCTCCTAAGCTCGCTGTCGATACAAAAAACCAGGCGGAATTGCTGGGCCGCTTCGGGCTGGAGGCGGAAAAATTCGTGGCACTTATGCCCGGCGCTGAATTCGGCCCGGCCAAACGCTGGCCGAGCGAACGCTACGCCGGTCTTGCCCGCGACATGATAGCGAAAGGCCTGAAAGTCGCGCTGTTCGGATCGAAGAACGACGCTGAGGTGACGGCGGAAATCGCCACACTTGCACCAGGCGCTGTCGACCTCGCCGGCCAGACGCGGCTGGAGGACGCCATCGACCTGATCGCCGCGGCCAGGCTTGCGGTGTCGAACGACAGCGGGCTGATGCATGTTGCCGCCGCGGTCGGCACGCCGATCGTAGCCGTCTACGGCTCGACCTCGCCGCAGAATACGCCGCCGCTCGCCGAGGAGCGCGAGCTGGTCTGGCTCGGCCTGTCCTGTTCGCCCTGCCACCAGAAAATCTGCCCGCTCGGCCATCTCAACTGCCTGAAGACGCTTGAGGTGGCACAGGTCGCGGCAGCGGCGGAACGGCTGCTGGAAATGCCGGCCACCGCATGAAGGTGCTCATCGTCAAGACATCCTCGATGGGTGACGTCATCCACACCTTTCCGGCCGTCGAGGATGCGCGCCGCAACCGGCCGGATGTGTCGTTCGACTGGTGTGTGGAAGAGGCTTTTGCCGGCATCGTGGCGCTGCATCCGGCGATCGCAACCATCCACACCGTGGCGATCCGGCGCTGGCGCACAAGCCCGCTCGGCCGAGGCACATGGCGCGAGGCGGCGGCACTGCGCCGCGCCTTGCGGGATTGCCGCTACGATCTCGTCATCGACGCGCAAGGATTGCTGAAGTCGGCCCTGGTGGCGAAACGGGCTGTGGCGCCGATCGCCGGCTTCGATCGGTCGAGCGCCCGCGAGCCTTCGGCGACTTTGTTCTACGACCGCCGCTATGGTGTGCCGCGCGATCTGCACGCCATCGAACGCACAAGGAGGCTGTTCGGGCTGGCGCTCGGCTATGAACCGGATTTTTCCGGGCTGGAGTCCGGCATCGTGCCGCCGGGGGTCGGTTCGACCTTTGTCGGCGAAAAAACCGCCTTCCTGCTGCACGGCACCAGCCGCGAGGACAAGAAATGGCCGGTCGGCAACTGGATTGAGACTGCCCGGCTTCTCGTGGAAAGAAGAATGACGCCGGTCACCACCTGGTCTAACGACAGGGAAAAGGCGGTTGCCGAGGCGATCGCCCAAGCCGTTCCACAGGCTGTGCTGGTGCCCAAATCACCGCTTGCCGAGATCGCCGCCATCATCGGCCGGTCGGTGCTGGTCATCGGCGCCGACACCGGCCTTACCCACCTCGCCAGTGCCTTCGGCCTGCCGACCGTCGCTGTGTTTCTGGCGACAGAACCCGGCCTGACCGGCCCGCGCGGGCCGTTCTCGTCAACGCTGCTGGCCGCAGCCGGCAGCCGCGTCACGCCCGGGGGCGTGATGGCGGAGGCAGAGAGGCTGCTTGAGCGCCAGGCGCTTGGTCAGGCCGGCGCCGGCAAGAATTGATTTATTCAATCAATGCAATCGGAAAGGTCAGCGCCGCCCCTCATCCGCCTGCCAGCCCCCTTCTCCCCGTATAGGACGGGGAGAAGGGGGCTGAACGCGAACTCGACACCCGCTCTGCAACGCTGGAGATTGGCGAAATCCTTTGCGAAGGCGTCCTTCTCCCCGTTCTATACGGGGAGAAGTGCCCGGCAGGGCGATGAGGAGCAGCGCAATCGTCGGGTTAAAACAGCGCGATTCAAGAACAATCCTGCCGCTTTACCCTAAATGAACTGCACCTGGACGATCTCATAGCCCCGCGCACCGCCTGGCGCATTGACCTCGATGGCATCGCCGACTTCCTTGCCGATCAGCGCCCGCGCGATCGGCGAGGAGATCGAGATGCGGCCGGACTTCACGTCCGCTTCCTGATCGCCGACGATCTGGTAGGTCTTCTTCTCTTCCGTGTCCTCGTCGACCAGCACCACGGTCGCGCCGAACTTGACCTTTTCGCCGCTGAGCTTGGTGATGTCGATCACTTCGGCACGCGCGATGAAGTCCTCAAGCTCGTTGACGCGGCCTTCATTGAGGCTCTGCGCCTCTTTCGCCGCGTGGTATTCGGCATTTTCGGAAAGATCGCCATGCGAGCGCGCTTCGGAGATCGCTTCGATGATGCGCGGCCGCTCTTCCTGCTGGCGCCAGCGCAGCTCTTCCTTCAATGACGCGAACCCCTCGCCTGTCATCGGGACCTTGTTCATGATGCCTGACCTCTCCTGCCGCCGCCCCCGCATTCCGGGAGCGACCTTGTCGATGGGGTACAAAAAGAAAACGGTCCGGCAGCCTCGGGCTAACGGAACCGTCTCACCGCAATTTCCTCCAATATAGCAATCTTCGCGGGTTTTTCACGCCAAAAAATCGGTTTTGAAAAATTCACCCGCCATTTTTTTGAAATGCCGTCACGGCAGCACGGCTGGCCGGGCGAGCGGCAAAAAAACCGGCTGCGATTGCTCACAGCCGGTGTGAGGAGTGTTCGGGCTTTGAATCAGCTCTTCATGAAACGGTCTATCTGCTCGGACAGCATGCCGTATTCACGAGATCCCTTGCCGGTGCGTTTCTCGATCTCGCGGAGCTGTTCCTGGGCGCCGGCGAGATCGCCGCTCTGCAGATGCGCCTCGCCGAGATATTCACGTACCAGCGTATAGTTCGGATCGATGCGCAGCGCTTCCTCGTAATAGCCAAGACCGACGGTGACGCGTCCGGAATGGCGGTGCGAGTAGCCGAGATAGTTGAGAATGCGAGGGTCTTTCTTGTCCGCAGCCAGGCTGAGCACGGCGATCGCTTCGTCATAACGTCCGGCCATCGCCAGCGCGCGGCCGGCTTCATAGATGTTGTCGTCGTCCAGCATGCCTTGCTTGGGCGCCACGCATTTCTTCAGCTTCTTGTCCCAGACCGTGCCTTTCTTGCACTGTGTCGTCTGGCCGCCATCGCCACCGCCTCCACCTTCACCGGCCGAAAACGCCGGGACAGCAAACAGCGGCAGGGCGGCAACCGCCAGAACCTGGATCAGCAATCGTCTGCGCATCGAACTCTCCTTGAGGCATGACAATGCAAGACTAACGCCGGGCAAAAGCCGTTTCATCCCGGAAAAAAGTCATGGCCATTGAAAGCCTTTTCAACGATCCGCGCCAGTCGGAAAATAGAAGCGCCGAACATGACGTGACGAGCGCTGCAAATTCGCTATCATCCAGCAAACGGCAACGGAGTATGCGGAGACGGCCAGTGCAGCGGCGCCTTGAAAAAGAATGGGAGCTTTCGATCGGTCCCGACACGGTGCGCCTATTCATCCTCAAGGCGAAGGCGCTGAGCGCCGCCGTCAACGAAGACTATGCCGATGGCGCCGAGCACGAGGTAGAACTCGATAGCGAGGCGCATGACAACCATCATCATGACGGACTCGTCGAGGAACGTTCCGAAGACCTCACCGAAGAAGAACTGCGCGAACTGATTAACGACCTCAATGTCGACGAGGCGGCCGAACTCGTCGCCCTCGCCTGGGTTGGCCGCGGCGACTATGACGCCTCGGAATGGGCGGACGCGCTGACGGCCGCCCGCGAGCGCGCCAACAAGCGCACGGCGAAATATCTGCTCGGCATGCCGCTCTTGGCCGACTGGCTGGAGGAAGGGCTGGAAGCGATCGGTGCGTAACACCGCGGTTACCGTTTGTGATCGGCCAAAACCTTCGTTCAGGCAACTTCCGCATTCGCCCGCCGTTAAGGGCGAATGGCGGCGCTGACCCCTCCCACATCGATCAGATTGGCCGGATTGATCAGATTGGCGCTACCTTTGGCGGTGGCGATGCTGTCCGCAGGAGCGGCCCTGGCCCAAGCTCCGGAATTGCCTGAAACGATGCCTGCCCCGGAGCTCAATCAGCCGCAATCAGCGCAAGAAGCCGCACCTGCCGACGTCCCGGTCCCCGAGCCGCGCCCCGCGGATGCGCCAAAGTCTGATCAACCTGCGACCGACAAAATGGACCAGCAGAAGTCGGACCAGCATAAGGAAGCCCGGCCGGAGCCGCCGGCAATCGCTCCTACGCCGTCCGAAGAGCCCGCCGAGGAGGAACCACCGGCCGCCGCCCCGAAACCGCCGGAGAAGCCGGCGCAAGCGCAGGAGAAAGAAATCCCTCCCGACCCGCGCTCGGCCTCGGTGCCGCAGGAAAAAATGCCGGAGGAGGAACTTGCCTGCCGCAGGCGGCTGAAGTCGATGGGCGTCGACTTCGAGGAACGTAAGGCCGAGCACGATGCGGCGGTAGGCTGCTCCATTCCCTATCCGATCGCGCTGAAGACGCTGGGCAAGTCATTGGATATCACCCCCGAAACCGAGCTGAATTGTCAGATGGCCGAGGCCGCCGCGCGCTTCGCTGCCAATATCATCCAGCCGGCGGCCAAGGCCGAGCTCGGCGCCAGTCTCAAGTCGGTCGGCCAGGCATCCGCCTTCGTCTGCCGACAACGCAATGGCGGCGGGAAATTGTCGGAGCACGCTTTCGGCAATGCGCTCGATATCGCCAGCTTCACCTTGTCGAATGGGAGAAGGATCGACGTCGGCCCAGTGCCGCCTGAAAAGGACGCGAAATTCCTGAACGCGGTGCGCAAGGCAGCCTGCGGACCGTTCAAGACCGTGCTCGGCCCGGGCAGCGATGCGGATCATTCCCTGCATCTCCATCTCGATCTTGCACCGCGCCGCAACGGCGGCACCTTCTGCCAGTGACGACCGACATGCGCGCCGCAATTTGGCCGCAGCCGTAAACGCAGCCGCTGATTTTTCCTTTACTCTTGGCGGTTAAGCTCCGTCTCGTCTGATCTTGATCCCGAAAAATGATCACGATCAAACGATGAGACAGGCCTGATCGGGATCAGGCTCGGGGACTGGGAACCTGCCAATGGCCGGGATATTTCGCGCAGCGTCTGTCGCCGTGCGGCAAATGAGGCGCGCGCGCATGATTGCCGGCGGGCTTGCCATCGCAGTGATCTCGGCCTGCACCACTGGCAGCGTGCTTTCGCTGGAACCGGCCGTCGATGTCGGCAGCCAGACATCAGCCGTTCCGAACTACGCGGGCCCGAAATACGCTGGAATGCAGCGCCTCGTCCCGTCCAACCCATACATGACCGCCGCCTATCCGCGCATGGACGAGCCGATGGCGCCGACCGAACAGATGCCGGCCAGCGAGGTCGACTGCCGCAAGGAATTGAAGCGCCTGGGCGTCGTCTACACCGACCTTGCGCCGATCCGCGAAGGCCAGTGCGGCATCGACTATCCGGTCAAGATTTCAGCCATCGGCCGCATCGGGATGAAGCCGGCCGCGACGCTGACCTGCGACATGGCCGCCACCTTCGCCGGCTGGGCCAGGAATGAACTGGTCCCGTCCGCCCGCTGGCGTTATTTCTCCGGCGTCAGGACCATTCGCCAGGGATCGAGCTATTCCTGCCGCAGGATCGCCGGCGAAGGCGTGCTGTCGGAGCACGGCAAGGGCAACGCGCTCGACGTCATGAGCATCGAGCTCGGCAATGGCAAAGATATCGACGTGCGCAAGCCCGGCCTGTTCGCCTTCCGCACGCGCGGCTTCCTCAACACTGTGCGCGCCGACGGCTGCCAGTATTTCACCACTGTGCTCGGCCCCGGCTACAACTACGACCACCGCAACCATTTCCATTTCGACATCAAGAACCGCAAGAACGGCTACCGCGCCTGCCGTTAGAGCATCGGACCCAAAAGTGGATACCGGTTTTGGGATAATCCGATGCTCCAAACAACATGACAGCGAGCACATACCCACTGCCCAAGGTCTGCGCCGCCGCGTAGAATGACGCCACATAAAGGTGATGCCGTACCACCTGGGTGGTATCTCGTGAGCCGACGAAGCCTTCGACGACGCGCAACGATCTGGCTGGTGGCGTTCTGTGCCGGCTATCTCGTGCTCGCCTATTTCGCCGCACCGGAGTTCTGGACCCTGCGGGACCGCAATTTCCGTACGCAGCGCTTCCAGATGGTGACGCACACGCCGCAAGGCATTGCGGGCGATCCAATCAATGTCGGCCTTGTCGGTACCAAAAAAGAGCTGGTCCACGCCTTCGCCGTCGCCGGATGGGACATGGCCGACGCCCTCACGCTGAAGACCGCGATCGAGATCGGCGAAAGCGTGCTGTTCGATCGGCCGTATCCCGACGCGCCGGTCAGCCGGTTGTTATTCGAAGGCCGTGCACAGGATCTCGCCTTCGAGAAGCCGGTCGGCGACAGTGCCGACCGGCGTCATCACGTCCGCTTCTGGCAGACCGATGCGACCGGAGACGATGGCCGGCCGCTCTGGCTGGGGTCGGCAAGCTTCGATCGCGGCGTCGGCCTCAGCCACGACACCGGCGCGATCACTCACCATATCGGTCCCGACATCGACGCCGAGCGCGACTTCCTGATCCGCAACCTTTCTGCCGCAGGCATGCTGATCTCGATCAGCGAGATATCGGGCATCGGTGCGACAAAGACCGGGCGCAATGGCGGCGGCGATCCCTATTTCACCGACGGCAAGGCGGTAGTGGGCGTGCTGCTGCAGTTGCCGTAGGCGCAAGACGAGCCGCTGGCCTCCGGCTCATCGTCGCCCTGATCGAGCATTTTTCGTCACCATCATGGGATGCGGTGTGAGATGGTTGCGCCCGCCGGCATGAAAAATGACGGCCATCTATTTTCGAAGACCGCGCCGCAATGCTATTGACCTCGCATGCTCTATGCTGAAATCGCCATCGTGGTCGTCCTCATCTGCGTGAACGGCCTTCTAGCAATGTCCGAACTTGCCATCGTCTCGTCACGGCCGGCCCGTCTCAAGGCGATGATCGACCGCCACGTCAAGGGCGCCGGCCGGGCCTTGGCGCTCGGCGCCAATCCCGGCAAATTCCTGTCGTCGGTGCAGATCGGCATCACGCTGGTCGGTGTTCTGTCCGGCGCTTTTTCCGGTGCCACGCTCGGCGATCGGCTGTCCGTATTCCTGGCATCGACCGGTATTCGGGAAAGTCTTGCCGATCCGATCGGCGTCGGCATCGTCGTCGCCCTCATCACCTACTTCTCGCTGATCATCGGCGAACTGGTGCCCAAGCAGATCGCGCTGCGCGATCCCGAACGCGTCGCCGCCAGGGTTGCTCCGGCGATGACCATCCTCGCCACCGTCTCGGCGCCGCTGGTCTTCCTGCTCGACATTTCCGGCCGCTTCATGCTTTGGCTGCTTGGTCAACGCGGTGAAAGCGAGGAGAAGGTCACCGACGAGGAGATCAAGATGCTGGTCGCCGAGGCCGAGCATCACGGCACCATCGAATCCGACGAGCGGCGCATGATCGCCGGCGTCATGCGGCTCGGCGACCGCGCCGTCCGCGCGGTGATGACGCCACGCACCGAGGTCGACTGGATCAACCTGCAGTCCGATGACGCGGCAACCCGCAAGCTCTTGATGGAGACCCAGCATTCGCGCCTGCCAGCCGGCGATGGCAGTGTCGACGCCATGATCGGCGTCGTCCAGACCCGCGACGTGCTGGCCGCCATGCTTGGCGGTCGCGCGCTCGACCCGCGCCGGCACGTGCGCACCGCTCCCATCGTCCATGACCAGGCCGACGCGCTGGATGTCCTTTCGACACTCAGGGAATCCAACGTACCGATGGCGCTGGTCCATGACGAATACGGCCATTTCGAAGGCATCGTCACCCCGGCGGACATACTGGAAGCCATCACCGGCGTCTTCCGGGCGGACCTCGACGCCGGCGACGAGGAAAACGCCGTCAAACGCGAGGACGGCTCATGGTTGCTCGCCGGCTACATGCAGGCAGACGAGATGGCGGACGTGCTCGGCATCGACCTGCCCGAGAATCGCGACTACGAGACTGTCGCAGGTTACGTGCTGTCGCACCTGCACCATCTGCCGGCGACCGGCGAATGCGTGGATGCGCAGGGCTGGCGCTTCGAGGTCGTCGACCTCGACGGCCGCCGCATCGACAAGCTCATCGCCACGCGCCTGCCCGGCGGCCATCGCGAGATTGTGCGGTGACAATCTGTGTAGACCTGTTCGAGGGTCAGCTCTTAACCCTAAGCTGACATTACACACGCCCCACCGCTCGGGCGTTCGGCTTGACGGCACCGTTCAAGCAGTCGCTGGAAACCGTAATGCGCACGAACGCTAGCGTCATGCGACCCTCTACCAGTTGAAGCACCAGCAGGCGACGCGGATCTGGGAAGGCGTCGCTACGGTGATCTCGAACATCTTCATCGAGCACGCCGAGGTCAGCGACGAGTTGATGATCCAGCAGTACGCAACGAACCCGCTTCAGCTGCAGCTCGTCAATCGTGAGATCGCCCGCATCGACCTCGGCATCAAGCAGGTTAACGTGGTGCAGGACCAGGGCCGGCCGTCCTTCCAGTTTGTCCACGACAATCTCGCCGTGCCAATGCCGCTCCATTTAGAGAGTGCTGGAACCCGCCATTTCCTGAAGCTCTATCCGATGATAGCCCAGGTCCTTGCAACCGGCGGCGTTGCGCTGATCGACGAGATGGACGCCTCGATCCACCCGTTGGTGCTGCCGGAAATCTTGCGGTGGTTCCACGACCGGGAGCGTAACCCGTTGAATGCGCAGCTCTGGATGACCTGCCACAACGCATCGCTCCTCGACTCCCTAGTCAAGGAGGAGATCCTCTTCACTGAGAAGGACTCGGCCGGCCGGACCACGGTCTACGGCATGAGCGACATCAAGGGCATCCGTCGTGAGGACAATTTTTATAGGAAGTACTTGAGCGGCGTGTTCGGCGCTGTGCCACAGATCGGTTGAGATGAGGTCGCCCCATCGCATGCCACGCAACCAAGTCATACGCCGGCGGATTTTCGTCGGCTGCGAGGGCGACGGCGAGCGCAGCTACATCACGCTGGTGTCACGCATCCTCAACGACGTGCATCAGAGGTCCATCTCGACCCGCAATCGCTGCAGCCCGGCGGTGGCGATCCGCTCGATCTGGTGACGCGCGCCGAGGAGGTCATCAAGCAGATCGAGCGCACACGCGAACCCTACGACGAGAAGTACCTTCTCATCGACCGTGACCGATATGGCGTGTCGGCCAATCGCGATCAGCAGATTCCGATGATCCTCAACCGAATCGGCGCGACAATCATCTGGCAGCGTCCCGCCCGCGAAGGCTTCCTGCTGCGGCACTTGGCCGGATATGCGACGCATCAACCACCGACGACGCAGGTCGCGATGCAGCAATTGCTCCAGCAGTGGCCGGAGTACGTGAAGAACATGTCCGCAAGTCAGCTTGCGACCAGAATCGATATCGAGGCGCTGCGGCGCGCCATGGCCGTCGAGAACGAGTTGCGCGACTTCCTGGCCGCCATCGAGATGTTCTGAGCCAACGGCGCTGGGATCGCGCTGCAGCCGCCTTGGCCGCGAATGCCTAGCCTCGCCTCGTTGACGGCAAATGACCTCGGCGTCATTTTGAACAAAATACACCTGAGAACCAATATCTTCAAGGTCAGCTTCTGGCGCAAAACGGACAGATTCCACGATCGGCCGGTGCACAATTAATCGACCACGATACTAAGGCGCCAGCACGACCTTGCCGGTCGAGCGGCGCTCCTCCAGCGAGCGATGCGCTTCGTTGGCCTGGTCGAGCGGATAGCGGCCGCCTTGCGTCACGGCGAGCTGGCCGCTGGCGGCCAGGTGGAAAACCTCCGACAGGCTGGCCCTGAGGCCATCGGCAGAGAGCAGCGGCAGCAGGGCAAAACCTCGCAAGGACTGGTTCCGGGTGATCATCGCTTCCAGTTCCGAGCCGCCGATCGCGTATCTGCCCAGCGCCGCAAAGACCAGCTCTCCGCCAGGCGCGAGAGCCACCAGCGACGCAGCCGTCATCGAGCCGCCGACAACGTCGTAGATGATATCGACGCCGGCGCCGCCTGCCGCTTCCCGCACACGCATGGGCCAATCCGACATGCTGTAGTCGACCGCGGCATCTGCTCCAACCGACAGGGCAAGATCGAGCTTGGCCCTGTTGCCGGCGACCGCGATCACGGCGCTGGCGCCCTGGCGTTTGGCGAGCTGGACAAGCAACGAGCCGACACCGCCCGCGGCTGCAGTGACCAGTACCGACTTGCCGGCGGGCGGGCTTTGCCGCAGCAGATGGAAGGCCGTCAGTCCCTGCACCATCAAGGCCGTCGCATCTTCGAATGAGAGCGTGTCCGGCAGAGGTACGGCCAGCTTTGCGTCGATCGTCACATACTCGGCATATCCACCAAAGGGGCGCTTCGAAGCGAACAGCGGCGCCGCGACGCGTGTCCCGGTCAGCGAGGTGTCCGCCCCTTGCCCGACCGCCTCCACGGTCCCGGCTGCCTCGACGCCGAGGACCATCGGCAGGTCCGGCGTCACCGCGTAGCGATCCCCGCGCATCAGCACTTCGAAGAAATTCACGCCGGCCGCATGAACGCGGATCAGCACCTCGCCTGCTTGCGGCTCAGGCTTCGGTGTCTCGACGACGTCCAGGACGTCGGGGCCGCCGAAACGGTTCAGTTGAATGGCTCTCATGGCATGCACCCATCGCTATGGCATCGGCTGCTGTTTGCCACTATCTGCCTGATCGCGACTACACACTCATTTGTCCCCTGCTGACCAGGAGGTGACCATGGCCAAGCTGACCAAAAGGCTGCCGACCAAAAGACTGCCCATGCTGCCGGCGGAACGCGCCCTGAAGGTGATCTCGGGGCGATGGAAGGCTGTCATTCTCTACCATCTCTTCGATGAAGCCCGGCGGCTGTCGGTACTGAAGACGCTGGTGCCTGAAATCACGCAGAAAGTACTGATCCAGCAGCTTCGTGAAATGGAGGAACACGGCCTTGTCAGACGCGAGATCTTTGCCGAAATTCCTTCACGCGTCGAATATTCGGCGACGCGACTCGGCCTTAGCCTCGAGCCTATTCTTCTGGCGCTCTGCGAGTGGGGCCAGCACCATGCGGATGAGCTGAACGAAATGGACCGCCTCGCCGATTGCGTCATCAGGCCTCGGCAGGCGCGCCCGCCAGTCTTCGCCTGAATACCAGCCCTAGCCTGAATCAAAAAAGGGGCGACGCAAGCGCCGCCCCGGAATCCTTGGGAGGATTGTTCTGGTCTGCGGTTCAGGCCGCCTTGACTTCCTCGGCCACCGCGTCGGCCTGACGCGCCGCCTTCAGCACTTTGGCCCACCATGCAACGTCGTTGACCAGCGCGGTCGCCGCCTGGTTCAGGTGCTCGAGCTCGTCAAGCTTCTTTTCACCTTGCCTGACGGCGAGGAAATCGGCCCAGGCAATATGGACGGCGGACTTGACCGGCGCCATCTGCAGCTCAACCGCATGCAGCCTCAGCTGCTCGACGGCACGCGCGCCACCGACGCTGCCATAGCCGACGAAGCCGGCCGGCTTCTTGTTCCATTCATTGGCGGCGTAGTCTATCGCGTTCTTCAGCACGGCCGTCGGGCCATGGTTGTATTCGGCGGCGGTGAAGATGAAGCCGTCGAACTCGGCGACCTTCTTCTGCCAGCGCTTTGCCAAGTCATTCTGCGACGGCGCCCAGGCAGACGATGCGACCTCGTCGAAAAACGGCAGCGGGAAGTCGCGCAGGTCGACCACCTCCACGTCGATGTCGGCATGCGACTTGGCGATCTTGGCGATCCACTGGGTCGGAACGTCGGCAAATCGTGCGGCGCGGGTCGAACCGACGACAATGGCGATTTTGGGTTTGGACATAGAGGGGCTCTCCTTCAGGCAAATTTCTGGTATCGTTTAGATACCTGAGCTATATGAGTGACTGCACTCATGAGGCGCAAGGAGGCACCTTTTTGTTACCAAGGCACCCGCACCGCACCGAGGACTGCCGCGCCATCTCGGAAATCCTGCAGCGCGTCGGCGACAAATGGACCGTACTCGTCGTTGGCAAGCTCGGTGACGGGCCGCTGCGCTTCAACGAAATGCGCAGCGCCGTCGGCGGCATTTCGCAGAAGATGCTGACCACCACATTGCGTGGGCTTGAGCGCGACGGTTTCGTCACCCGCACCGTGTTCCCGACCATTCCGCCGCGCGTCGACTATGAGCTGACCGACCTTGGCTACGAGCTTCTTGTGCCGGTCGGTGCGCTCGGCGAATGGGCGCGCAAGAACACCGAGCGGGTCAAGGCCGCGCGGGCGAGGTTCGATGGGATTCATGCCTGAAACTCTTGCGCTGCAAGGGTTTGTGCGCGGCGTGTAGCTTAGACGATTTCTACGGCTGCATCTGCATTCCGGCCCGCAGAGATCCGCTTCGATTTCGGGGCCGATTGACACCTTGCGTCGATGGCGCAGGGCGCCCCTTTGCCGCAATTGCTCACGCTCATCGCGCCGGTGTGGCACGTCGTTGCAACGCAGATTTCGCACTTGGTCGCTTGCCGATTTAGGGTGTGGTTTTCGGAGGCGCAACTGGCTGCGGCCTCGTCTCGTTTGACCTCGGTATAGGCGGTCCCGGCCAACAGGCAGAACAAGGCTGCAAGCGCCTGCCAATGCGCCGTTCAGCGGTCGTTGACGCATTGTCTTGCCCCATGCCCCTCACGAAAATGTGCGAACGCGAATATGAAAGCATCCTACGGCTTCGCTGTTCGCGTCTCCTTGCGAGAGGCTGGCAGCGGCGTTGCCTTTCGACTTTAAGCCGACCGCATCCAGCCGGTCAGCTTTCAGCCGGAACTGCCTTCGGCTTGCCTTCGCTGTCCAGCGCCACCATGACGAAGTCGGCGTGGGTGACCTTCTCCATTAGGTCGGAGAGGTAGCGCTGCGCCCACGCCTCGACCTTGAGCGTCATCGAGGTGCGGCCGACGCGCTCGACATGCGTATAGATGCACAGCGTGTCGCCGATCTTCATCGCTTTGGCGAACGACATCTCCTTCACCGCCGCCGTCACCACGCGGCCCTTGGCGCGTTCGGCGGCACGGATGCCGCAGGCCAGATCCATCTGCGCCATCACCCAGCCGCCAAAAATGTCGCCCGCCGCATTGGCGTCGGAAGGCATGGCCAGCGTCCTCAGCGTCAGATCGCCAATCGGCCGCCCGTCCGCGTAATGCACCATGCGCCAAAATCCCCTCGATATCGATCTTCTCCCGTATCGGGATGGCACCGATGCGTCAACGCGCACAGCCAGGTGCTAAACTGCGCACGGTGAGTTGAGAAAGGCAGCTGACATGAAACTTACCTCTCGCCCTCTGACGCCAGATCTATGGCCCGCGATCGAGGAGCTGTTCAGGGAGAGCGCCGTCTGCAGTCGCTGTTGGTGTACGTACGGGCGGATCGGCAGTTCTTATCGAAAGCGACCAGGCGAGGAAAACAAGGCTGCGTTCCGGCAAGCCGTCGAGCATGGTCCGCCTCCGGGCGTACTTGCTTTCGAAGGCGATACTGCTGTCGGCTGGTGCCAGGTGACACCGCACGATGCCGTGCCCTGGCTCGATCGGCAGTGGCAGCTCAAGCGAGTGGATGATGCGCCGGTCTGGTCCTTGTCCTGCCTCTACGTGCGAAAAAGATACCGCCGGCAAAGCATCACATCCACCTGATCGCAGCGGCGCTGGAAGCTGCAAGGCACGCAAACGCCCCTGCACTTGAGGCCTATCCTTTTGATGCCGATGTATCGCCGAGCGCTTCCGGCAGTGGATACGCCTCCACCTTCGCTCGCGCCGGGTTCAGGGTCGTCGCCCGCGGGGTGCCTGCCCGCCCGATCATGCGTTCTGATTTCAAGCAAAATGCTGATGATGGCGTATGATGCTCCGACGCTTATCCATGAGGCAAAGGCCGCTTCAGGCAGGGCACCGAATGCAAACGAAGTACCGGTCGCTTTTTTCACAGGCGATGCCGGAAGCTCCGCTGATCGCGGCGCTCGCGGCGTCTAGGTTGGGTTAAAGTTCGGAGCCGGCCGCAGCCATCATGCAGACCTATGATTTCATCGTCGTCGGCTCCGGCTCGGCCGGCTCGGTTCTGGCCGAAAGACTGTCGGCTTCCGGCCGCTTCTCGGTATTGGTGATCGAAGCCGGCGGCAGCGACCGCCGTTTTTACGTGCAGATGCCGCTCGGCTACGGCAAGACCTTCTTCGACCCGGCGGTCAACTGGAACTACAAGACCGAGCCGGACCCCGGCCTCGCCGGCAATGTCGACCATTGGCCGCGCGGCAAGCTGCTCGGCGGATCGAGCTCGATCAACGCCATGGTCTGGATCCGGGGTGCGCGCGAGGATTTCGACGCTTGGGCAGCAGCCGGCAACCCCGGCTGGGGTTTCGACGATCTCCTGCCTGCCTACAAGGCGCTCGAGGACAATCAGGCCGGCGCCGGCCAATGGCGCGGGGTTGGCGGTCCGTTGCACATCACCGACTGCTCGACCTCCGTCCATCCGCTCACAAAGCGCTATCTGGCGGCCGCGAATCAGGCCGGCCTGCCGTTCAACCCGGATTTCAACGGCGAGTCTCAGGAAGGCGTCGGCATCTATCAGATCACCACCAGGAACGGCCGCCGCATGTCGGCCGCCCGCGCCTTCCTGCGGCCGGCGATGAAGCGAAAAAATTTCCGCGTCGAGATGAATGCGCTGGCGACCAGGATCCTGTTCGAGGGCAAGCGCGCCGTCGGCATCGAGTACCTGCAGAACGGTGAGACGAAAGCTGCCCGCGCCGGCCGCGAGATCATCCTGTCGGGTGGCTCGGTCAATTCACCCCAGTTGCTGCAGCTTTCCGGGGTCGGTCCCTCGGCGCTGCTTAGCGCGCTCGGTATTCCCGTCATTCACGCCAATGAGAATGTCGGCGCGAACCTGCAGGATCATGTCGGCATCAACTACACGTTCAAGGGCAGGCTGCCAACGCTCAACCAGATCCTGCGCCCGTGGTGGGGCAAACTCATGGTCGGCATGCAATACATGCTGATGCGTTCCGGCCCGCTGTCGCTGTCAATGAACAATGCCGGCGGCTTCTTCCGCACCGATCCGGCCATTTCACGGCCCAACATGCAGCTTTATTTCCAGGCATTCTCGACCGTCATCCCGAAGAGCGGCGAGCGCCCGATCCTGACGCCCGACCCGTGGCCGGGCTTTTCCATCGGCCTGTCCAACTGCCGTCCGTCGAGCCGTGGCGAAATCATGATCCGCTCCAGCAATCCGCGTGACTATCCGAAGATCGTCGCCAATGCCTTTTCGACCGAGGCGGACGTCGCCGAAATGCTGGCGGCGGTGAAGTTCGTGAGGAAGATCGCCGCCATGCCGGCGATGGCCGAGATCATCGAGGAAGAGGTTTTGCCGGGCCCGTCAATCACCTCGGACGCGGATCTCATTCAGGATTTCAGGAAGCGTTCGGGCACCGTCTACCACCCGGTCTCGACATGTCGCATGGGACCGGACGATGCGCGCGCCGTTGTCGACCCGCGCCTGACCGTTCACGGCCTCGCCGGCTTGCGCGTCATCGACGCCTCGATCTTTCCCGATAACATCACCGGCAACACCAACGCCGCCTCGATCATGACCGGATGGAAGGGCGCCGAACTGGTTCTGGAGGATCAAAAATGAAAATCATCGAGGTGAAGACCTGGGTTGTCGGCAATCCGCCGCCCGGCATCGGCGGCAAGTATTTCATCTTCGTCAAGCTCACCACCGACGGCGGCGTGGTCGGCTATGGCGAGGCGTACAACGCCACCTTCTCGGCCCACGTCACCGCCAGGATGGTCGAGGACATGGCCGAGCGCTACCTCATCGGCCGCGATCCGCACGACATCGAGAATTTCTTCCGCCGCGCCTATTCGTCCGGCTTCACTCAGCGCCCCGACGTGTCCGGCATGGGCTGTTTTTCGGCGCTCGAAATCGCCTGCTGGGACATTATCGGCAAGGAGGCCGGCAAGCCGGTCTACAAGCTGCTCGGCGGCCAGGTGCACGAAACGCTGCGTTCCTATACCTACCTCTACCCACACAGCGGCAGCGTCCACTCGGAGGATGCGCGCGGCAAGAACGTCTACAACGATCCCGAAATGGCGGCCGAATGCGCGCTCGAATATGTCGAGCAGGGTTTTAATGCCGTCAAGCTCGACCCGGCCGGCCCCTACACCGCCTTTGACGGTCACCAGCCGCGTCTCGTCGACATCGATCTCTCCACCCGCATGATCAAGGCAATCCGCGAGGCGGTCGGCACCAGGGCTGACATCCTGTTCGGCACGCATGGCCAGTTCACCGCATCGGGCGCGCTGCGCCTGGCCCGCGCCATCGAACCTTACGACCCGCTGTGGTTCGAGGAACCGGTGCCGCCCGACATGCCGGAAGTAATGGCACAGGTGGCGCGTGGCACGTCTATCCCGATCGCCACCGGCGAACGGCTGACGACCAAGTTCGAATTCGCCCGTGTCATCGAGAATCGCGCGGCGACCATTTTGCAGCCGGACCTCGGCCGTTCCGGCGGCATTCTGGAAACTAAGAAGATCGCCGCCATGGCCGAGGCCTACCACATCCAGGTCGCCCCGCACTGCTATTGCGGACCGATCGTCGGTGCGGCCAACATCCAGCTTGCCGTGACCTTGCCCAACTTCCTCATCCTGGAATCGCTGAAACAGTGGGACGGTTTTCACGAAAAACTGCTGAAGAAAAAGATCGAATGGCAGGACGGCAACGTCATTCCGTCGAACGAACCAGGCCTTGGCGTCGAGCTCGACGAAGCCGTCTGCGAGGCGCATCCCTGGACCGGCAAAGACCTGCATCTGCAGATGATGCAGACGCCGTTGATGCCGTGAGCGCGCGCGAGCGTTACGCCTTCATCGGCCTTGGCCATCTCGGCGGTCACCTCGCCGCCAGCCTGATTCGCAATGGTTTCACCATCACCGTCTTCGACCGCGATCCCGCGGCTGTCGAGCGCCTGTTGACGCTCGGCGCGACCGCCGCAAAGAGCCCAGCCGAGGCAGCCGCCCTGGCCGGCAACGCCATCACCTGCCTGCCGTCGCCTGATATCAGCGAGGCGGTACTGACCGGTCCCGGCGGATTGCTCGAAGGCCTGCCCAAGGGCGGAAGCTGGATCGAGATGTCGACCAATGGCCAAGAGGAGATCCTGCGCCTTGCATCCCTAGCTAAGGCAAGCGGCGTCGAGACGCTCGAATGTCCAGTTACTGGCGGCGTGCATCTGGCGGCCGTCGGCAAGATCACGGCACTGGTCGGCGGCGATCCGGCACTCTACAAGCGCCACCGTCCGGCCATCGACGCGATGTGCGCAAAGTCTTTCCTGATGGGGCCGATCGGTTCGGCGGCGGTGATCAAGGTCATCACCAACATGCTAGCCTTCATCCATCTTATCGCCGTCGGCGAAGCGCTCATGCTGGCCAGGAAGGGCGGGCTGGATCTTGCCCAGTCCTACCACGCCATATCAGCCTCGTCCGGCAACAGCTTCGTCCACGAGACCGAGAGTCAGCTGGTGCTGAACGGCTCCTACGATATCGGCTTCACCATGGACCTGGCATTGAAGGACCTCGGCTTTGCATTGGGCATGGGCGAAAAATTCGGCGTGCCGCTTGATCTCGCCGCACGCGTCAACGCCACATTCGAACAGGGCAAGGACACCTATGGTGGCAGCGCCTGGTCGACCATGATCGTCAAGATTCTGGAAGATGCCGTCGGGACCGACCTTCGCGCCCCAGGTTTTCCGGCCAGGCTCGAGGCCTGATGTCAGGCAATTGTCCAGCGATTTCAGCATATTGGCTGGATCGTCGGAATCGCACCCGAAAGGACTTGAATCAGTCTCTCAACACTTTGATTCAATACCTCAGCGTAAGCGCGCCCGGCAGAATCTCGAAGGTCGCCGGTATGCGCCCCGGCGATTCACCGTCTACGTCGACCAGCGCGGCGTTCTTTTGCGCATCACCGAGCGGTTCGACAACCACTTTCTTGCCGCGCAAAATGGTGATCGCCGGATGGTTGCGATGCCGCCCGCCATAGAGCAGACGGATGTCCCAGATCAGTTTCAGCTTGCCAGCCGCACGCAGGATGACGATGTCGAATTGACCGTCGTCCAGTTCGGCATCCGGCGCGATCATCATGCCGCCGCCGAAGAATTTTCCGTTGGCCACCGCCACCAGCGCCACGCGCGCCTCGACCGGGACGCCGTCATCGACGGTGATCACAACGTCCTGGAACCGGTAGCGCATGAATTCCCAAACAGTGCGCCAGTAGAACAGCGCCTTGGCCGACACCTTGCCCTTGCGCTTGTCGGCGTTGACCGCGCGATCGGTGGCGCCTGAAAGCCCGAGGCTGGCGATGTTGATGAAATGGCGGCTGGCCAGCGCGCCATGGTCATCGACATAGGAGATGCGGCCGGCATCGACCTTGTGGGCCTTGGCATCGGCGATGCGCTTCAACGTCAGGTCGACCTCGCCAGACAGGCCGAGCCCGCGGGCGAAATCGATGCCGGCGCCGCAAGGCAGCAGGCCGAGCTCGGCCGTCCGGCCGCTTTCCGCAAACGCCTGCAGCAGCCCGTCGGCGACTTCGCTGGCGGTGCCGTCGCCGCCCGCCGCGATCACCAGGTCGAAACCGCTGGCGGCAAGGACGAGCGCCAGCCGTTCGGCGTCGCCGGTCGCCTGCGTTTCGCGCAGCTCGAAATCGCCGAAATGTTTCCTGAGCGAAGCACTGACCTCCGGCCAATGCCGTTTGAGCCGGCCGCCACCGGCAATCGGATTGAGAACCACCCCGACCTTCAACAACGCCCTCCTCAAAGGATCGCAGCGACACTGCTGTCCTAAAATCCTTTGCAGGCATTGAAGCCCGTGCCGCGATGTCGGGCAAGAGCCGAATGTTTGATCACACTGCCCGCCGCAGATGAGCGCGTGTCCCGCCCCCCTGCATCCTCATCCAAAAAAACGCTCCGACGCCGAATTTGGTCCCCAATAATCCCGCTATTCACAGGCTCGCGGCTGTTTCGCCAAACGCTTACTCGGCGTACGTTAAACCCAATCTCAGGCGGCTACCGATTGCCAAGTCGAAAGGCAAAGCGAAACGGCGGATTTCCTGAGGCCCGTACGGCCCCCGAATGAAAGCAGGCTTGCCTGTTTTGACGAGGGATGCCGAGACCTACGGGGCCGCGGAAAGCGTGCGAACGCCTACGGCGGACCGATGCTGCCCATGAAGGACGGCAAAAACCTTCGATGGCGCGCTGGACGAAGCTCGCAAGGGTGGAGACTGGCGAGGTCCCGAACGGACGCTGCCCTCGGGCGGTGGCTGGCAGGACCGTCAACATCAAGGCCGGCATGGCGCGACCTCTTTACGGAAGTTGCTGCCGCGACCGTGTCCTGATCTGACAGGGAGGCGCTGGGAGAAATCCCGGCGCCGACTGTCTTTTATAGCCATCCCGCGAGTGTTATGGGCGCGGCTTCAGCGTAACGCCGGACCTTGGGCGAGCGCGATTACGGTGCCGACGGCACGATCTTCATCACCAGGCGCTATCAAGCTGCACTCCGGTCTGCCGCCTGATGAAGGCAGGCGCCAAGCTCGATCACGTCGACGACTACCTGATGCCGTTCGGCCACAGGCGGAACTCCTGAAACCTTCCCTTGTGCTCCGCCACGCACATTCCACAATCGCGGCCAAATCCCGCCTTGATCCACGGCGATTGGTGACGCACCAGCGACGCACGTCCTTGAAGCACTCGCCAAGGCAACTCGAAGGACCGTGATCAAGACCGCCCTTGTCGCCATGACCATCGACGGCTGCGACTGCGATGCCAGGCTTTGCGAGTATATCGGTGAGACGCCGGCCAAGTGGTCGACGATCGCCGACTGCGAAGCGGCGATGAAAAGCCAGATGTTGCACGAGCGCAATTTCAACTACCCGCTCCTGTCCGGCATCTGCCGCACAACGCACACGTTGTCGCGGCTTGCCGCGACGGCCCCGACGCTTGAGTTGGCGGCGGCAGCGCAGACCGCCACCGACCCACTCCCGTCCGAATTGAGCCGTCGGCCCAGCGTTGCTGTCGGGTCGCAGGCAACAGCCACGGAAACAGAGGCTGCCAGGCCGGTCGCCTTTGAAGCCTCGGTCGATGGCGGACGCTCGGTGCTGTATCGGACGAAGACCGGTTATGCCTTGGTCAAGACCGACCTTGGCCGGGCCGCATTTGCAACGACCGGCTTGGCGAAGCGGTCGGCGAACTGGCTGGCTGCGAAAATGCCGGGCGGTTTGTAAGCGACTCAAGCCATGCCGCTCAGCGCCTTGATCGCACGGTAGAAGGTAGAGGAGAACAGCTCCGGGTCACACTCTCGCTTCCTCGCCAGGAAGGCCGGCAGTTCCGGATAGGACGCGGACGCGCCTTGCCCGTGTAGTGCAGAAAGAAGCAGCCACTATGCCTAGTCGTCACGTCGGTCAGCGCCCGTGTATTCGTCGGCCATGCCCAGACCGCTTTCCATCGATCTTCGGCATGAAGCTGCGCTTGAAAATTCAAGCTCGATGCCTGATGATCGCGGCGTTCTGGTGAAGGTTGAAGGCCGCCGCCCCATGAACCTTCCAACCCGCACCATGCTGTCCGTGATGTTGGCGCTTGTTCCGGCATCAGCTAGGGCACAAAGCCCTGATCAGGGCGGCGACAGGCTCCTAACCGTGGGCCCGGACGATCCGGAGATGGCGGCGGCGATCGAACAGGCACGCGCCAGCCTCGATCAATTTCTGACACTGTCCGAGACGCCGCCGCCCGGAACAGCCAGGTTCAAATTGAAGGTCGTGGTCGAGGACGGAAACGCAGCCGAACACTTCTGGGTCATCCCCTTCCACCGGACCGCGACCGGATTTGCAGGAACATTGGCAAACGAGCCGCAGGCTGTGCGTAACGTCGTGAATGGCCAGGACATCGAATTCACCCGGGATGATATTTCCGACTGGGGATACACCAAGAACGGTCGCCAGGTGGGCAGCTTCACCGTCTGTGTGATGTTGAAGAAGATGCCGAGAGAAGACGTGGATTCTCTCCGAAACAACTAAGGCTTCGACTGTTAAGCGTGACCTTCTGCCAATCCTGCTAACCCGCCGCCTCGTCTTTTGCGCCGATCTTGCGCACCAGCGCCGCCGTCGCCAGCATCGCGCCCATGTCTGATATCATCGGCGCGACATGCTTGGTGTAGTCGAGCGGCACGGAGGTATCCGGCAGCTCGAAGAAATCCTTCGTCTGCGGCAACAGCAGAAAACCGTCGCCGCCATTGAGCGCAACACGCGCCGGATCATCAGGCCAGATCTCGCTGAGCCATGTCAGCGCCTGCGCCAGCCGGCCGCTCACCAGCGGCTGCGCCGCCTCGACATTGTCGGTGCGGAAGTCGTAGGCGGCATCGAGCTCGGGCACGCCGCATGATAATTCCTGCATCTTGCTGGCGAACATGCCGCGGAAGAACCCGACGGCCACGTCTGTCCGGCGGGCGGCCACCAATATGCCGGGGAACGGCACGATCGTCTCGAAGGCGACGACGATCCCCTTGAATGCTATCGTGCCGCTCTTGCCCGTGCCTTGCCGGAGATCGGCTTCGTAAAGCTCGAACGGAAATCCCTCGTAGCGGCCGGAGACGATGTCGTCGAAGCGCTTGGTGTTGAAAGTGCCGATCGTCCCGCGCGGCAGCCGGTCGAATGAATTCGGCGTCACCTCATGCTGGTACCGCATGTCCTCAATAAAACCGAAGATGATAGGCAGCAGCGTCTTGCGGATCGATCGCTGCAACGTGCTCGCCGGCTTGACCGCCTGGAAATAGAGCAGGATCGCCGCCACGAACCCGGCGACATAGAGGAGCACATGCGGCGTCGAGAACCATCGCTCGTATGGATCGGCGATCATATTGAAAAGCCAGGCGACAAGCGCCACGAACAACAGCACCAGGCCGATGAACAGCGGCACCCGCCAGCGGACTTGCCGGTAGGCCGAAGCTCGCCTGGCCTCATAGGCCTCGAGATTCCTTTTGATGCCGGCGATGTCAGTTTCATCAGGCATGAAATCCGCTGCTTCCATCGCCATCCCACCGTCGAAAGGCCGAACACCCAGCGCGGACAATAGCCGATTTTGCGGAAAGTCGCGCGACTACAGCGTTGGGATGGTGGTGAGCCCACACAATTTATCCGAGCCACCAGTCAACCGTGGCCATCAATTCCCGTTACCAAAAACCGCAACGAAACGGGCCGTAACCTTTTGCCTTAATGCGCCCTCCAGCGCCTCAATGGGAACCAGCCGCTCATGGTCGCCGGCGCGCAGCCGCATGAAGGCTTGCAGCCGGTACGCGGCAATGGCGCCGCGCGTGCCGGCGTCAGCGCTGATATCGGCGGTCAAGATGCCCCCGATACGGCCGGGCCACGGCTGGCGCACAAAGGCGGTGCCCAGGAAATCGCCGAGCCCATAGGCGACGAGCGCCTTGCCGATCCGCTCCACCGGCTGCACGACATGGGCATGATGGCCAGCGATCAGCCCGACGCCGCGCGCGGCCAAATGCCGTGCCAATGCCCGCGTTGCGGCTTGTGGAAAATGCCGGAATTCCCAATCCCAATGTGGCACGGCACAGGTGAGGTCGACGGCGGCGCCGCGCGGCCATCGTGCCGGGTCGCCGTGCATCGACACACGGCCCGCGAACGCAGCCGCGCCGGCATTGCGCCACAGCGTGAAAGCGGCAAAGCCTATTGTCAGCGGCCCGACAGCAAGGCGTTCGACCGGACCGGCGGCGGCGGTACCGACACTGCGGATGCCGAGACGGTTCAGCGCCGCCACAGTCTCGTCGAAGCCCTCGACGCCCTGGTCGAGCACATGGTTGTTGGCGAGCGACAGCACCAGTTTCTCACGCGAGACGCCGACAGCCGCCAAGGCGTCGGCGAGAAACCGCTCGGTCATGGCATGAAGGGTGCCAAGTTTCGTGCCCATCGCCGCGCTCGGTCGCTCCACCACCGGGCTTTCGCAATTGCCGACCACCAGATCGGCGGAGGCGAGCAGCGCGACGATTGCCGGGTCGCAGTCCGGCGCTCTACGATTGGCCACTGCCGAGATATCGCCGACAAAGGCGAGCCGCACCGTCCGCCCCGGTGGCGGCTCCATTGTCGCTGCGGCTACCGGCGCAAAGCCTTGTTGATCGCCGCTGAGCGAAGGCTTCAAGAAACGCGGCAGCCAGGACAATTTGTAGGAAAGCGGATAGTTCGACACGCGCAGCCTGCACCGGAATGAACTGCCACGGTAGACGATGCGCCCCATATAGCGAAGCGCCTCCGTTCGGAATCGTGCGGTCAGATACCCCGCAGTAGGCGCAGCACACAAGATGCGTATATGGTTGCCGCCGAACGGCATACCGGAGGACCAAGATGACGCGATTTTCGAGCCTGCTGGCATCGGCCCTTATTCCGCTGCTGCCGGTTGCTTCTGCCGGTGCCGCAGCCCCCGAACCGGCCGCCCTGTTCGAGGCAAAAACCGTAGCCGACCGCGACAGCACGCTTACTGCGCTGGAAGCCGCTGCACCCACTAATCCCGCGTCGGCCTATGCCGCCGGCGCCGGTGAATTCTTCACCGCGCTGGAGATCCTGGCCGGCGGCCTGCACCGCCACGGCTTCGAAAGCCCGCAATCCTTCATACTGCCGCTGATGCGGCTGCCGGTGCCGGACAATCCCAATCCCGAGCCGCTGACCTACGACGGCTTCCGCGCCATCCTGGTCGCCTTCCGCGATCGGTTGGAAAAGTCCGCCGCCACGCTTGGATCCGTGCCTGCCGATGCCGACATCGGCATGGAGGTCGACCTCACACGTCTCGGCATCGACCTCAACGAGGATGGCCAGATCGCGCCGGACGAAAGCGCCGCCGCGATCATGGCATCCCTGTCACGCGGCGGCGCGCCGGACCCGGCCACACCCGCCCTCGCCTTCCGCTTCGACCGCGCCGATGGCTACTGGCTGCAGGGCTATGCCGAATTCCTGATGGCGCAGGCCGATTTCTGGCTGGCGCATGATTTCAGGAACGCCTTCGACGGTTCGTTCCACATGCTGTTTCCGCGCGCCAAATTGCCGCTGCAGGACACGCTCGTTCCGCCAGACGGCGGCATGAGCGGCGGCATGTTGTCGTCCGAATGGCGCATCGCCGACTTCATCTCGCTGGTTCATCTGGTCAACTGGCCGGTCGTCGAGCCGGAGCGCCGGCAGGCGGCGCGTCGCCATCTCATGGAAATGATCCGGCTGTCTCGCGAAGACTGGAAGGCGATCCGCGCCGAGACCGACAACGACCGTGAATGGCTGCCCGGCCCGCAACAGAAAGGCGCCAGCCCGCTCACCGGCCTGGAGGTCGGCGAGGAGCAGGTCCAGGCCTGGCACGCCGCGCTTGATATGGCCGAGGATCTGCTCGAAGGCCGCACCTTGCTGCCGCATTTTCGCTTCGCCGACAAAGGCATCAACATGAAACGCTTCTTCGACGAGCCGAAGCTCTTCGACCTGGTGCTGTCGATCACCGGCCCGGCCATCGCGCCCTATCTCGAGAGCGGAAAGATCCTCACCAGCGAAGAGTTCGACCAGATCCAGCGCCAGTTCGGCGGCGCCGGGTTTTTGACGTTTGCGCTGTGGTTCAACTGAGCGCGCGTTTCGACATCGCTCCTGACACCCTTATGTCAGCAGCTTGGTTTCGTCTCGCGCCCCTCACCACTCCGCTCTTTCCATTTTGGCCGATACCTCCCATATTTGGGACATGGCCAAACCTTCCGATAAAAAAACGCCTTCGCCGGCGCGTGACGATCGCGCTTCACCGCCCAAGCGGCGCAGCCCGCTGACCGATTTTCTCGATGCCTCGGAGCCGTTGCACAAGGGCGGCTTTGCCGAGGCGCCGCAGGCTGAATTCTCAGGCACGCCGCTGACCGGCTCGATCGCGGATTGGGCCGAGCAGATCGAGCAGGAAGCCGAGAAGGAAGGGCGCCAAGTCTCCCCCCTTGAGGGGGAGATGTCGCCGAAGGCGACAGAGGGGGTCGGCAAAGGAAGCGCTCAACATGAGGGGTCGCCAAGCGCTGCCGCACCGACCCCACCCGGCGGCTCGGCCGCCACCCTCCCCTCGAGGGGGAAGGAAGGCGCCAAGCAGAAAAAGATCCCCGAGCGCTCCTCCTCCCCCGGCCGCACGGCACGCGGCACCTCTATGGGTGGCGCGGCGTCTGCCAGGGAACGCACTGCGGCCGGGCTCAATCCGGTCGCCGGCCTCGATGTTTCGCTGGAACAGGCCGAGACCATGGCCTCCGGCGGCGTCACCGCCACCGTGGCGGCGCTGTCGGCGCTGATCGAATCGGGCAATCCCTTGCACAAGGACGGCGTGCTGTGGACGCCGCACCGTCCGGCCCGGCCCGAAAAATCCGAAGGCGGCATCGCCATCAAGATGGTGTCGGATTTCGAGCCGGCCGGTGACCAGCCGACGGCGATCAAGGACCTTGTCGAGGGCGTCAATGACAACGACCGCACCCAGGTGCTGCTCGGTGTCACCGGTTCCGGAAAAACCTTCACCATGGCCAAGGTGATCGAGGAAACGCAGCGTCCTGCTCTGATCCTCGCCCCCAACAAGACGCTGGCCGCGCAGCTCTATTCCGAATTCAAGAAGTTTTTCCCGGAAAACGCCGTCGAGTATTTCGTCTCCTACTACGACTACTACCAGCCGGAAGCCTATGTGCCCCGGACGGACACCTTCATCGAGAAGGAATCGTCGATCAACGAGCAGATCGACCGCATGCGCCACTCGGCGACGCGCTCGCTTCTGGAGCGCGACGACGTCATCATCGTCGCCTCGGTGTCCTGCATCTACGGTATCGGCTCGGTCGAAACCTACACGGCGATGACCTTCCAGATGCAGATCGGCGACCGGCTCGACCAGCGCGCGCTGCTCGCCGATCTCGTCGCGCAACAGTACAAGCGCCAGGATATCAACTTCGTCCGCGGCTCGTTCCGCGTGCGAGGCGACACGATCGAGATCTTTCCGGCTCACCTTGAGGACCGTGCCTGGCGCATTTCACTGTTCGGCGACGAGATCGAGGCGATCACCGAATTCGACCCGCTGACCGGCCAGAAGACCGGCGAATTGAAGAGCGTCAAGATCTACGCCAATTCGCACTATGTCACGCCGCGCCCGACTTTGAACCAGGCCATCAGGTCGATCAAGGAAGAGCTCAAGCACCGGCTGGTCGAACTCGAACGGGCAGGTCGCCTGCTGGAGGCGCAGCGGCTGGAGCAGCGCACCCGCTTCGATCTCGAGATGCTTGAGGCAACCGGCTCCTGCGCCGGCATCGAGAATTATTCGCGCTATCTCACCGGCCGCCAGCCGGGCGATCCGCCGCCGACCCTGTTCGAATACATCCCCGACAATGCGCTGGTTTTCATCGACGAAAGCCATGTCACCGTGCCGCAGATCGGCGGCATGTATCGCGGCGACTTCCGCCGCAAGGCGACGCTGGCCGAATACGGCTTCCGCTTGCCGTCCTGCATGGACAACCGGCCGCTGCGCTTCGAGGAGTGGGACGCGATGCGCCCGCTTTCAGTCGCGGTTTCGGCGACGCCCGGCGGCTGGGAGATGGAACAGTCCGGCGGCGTCTTTGCCGAGCAAGTCATCCGCCCAACCGGCCTGATCGACCCGCCGGTTGAGGTGCGTCCGGCCAAGACCCAGGTCGACGATGTCGTCGGCGAAATCCGCGAAACCACCAAGGCCGGCTACCGCACGCTGGTCACCGTGCTGACCAAGCGTATGGCCGAGGATCTAACCGAGTATTTGCACGAGCAGGGCATTCGCGTCCGCTACATGCACTCCGACATCGACACGCTGGAGCGCATCGAGATCTTGCGTGACCTGCGCCTCGGCGCCTTCGACGTGCTGGTCGGCATCAACCTGTTGCGCGAAGGTCTCGACATCCCCGAATGCGGCTTCGTTGCCATTCTCGATGCCGACAAGGAGGGCTTCCTGCGCTCCGAAACTTCGCTGATCCAGACCATCGGCCGCGCCGCCCGAAACGTCGACGGCAAGGTCATCCTCTACGCCGACCAGATCACCGGCTCGATGGAACGGGCGATGGCCGAGACCAACCGCCGTCGCGAGAAGCAGATGGAGTGGAACGCGGCCAACGGCATCACCCCGGAATCGGTCAAGTCGCGCATCTCCGACATCCTGGACTCGGTCTATGAGAAGGATCATGTCCGCGCCGACATCTCGCAGTTCACCGACAGCGCCGGCGCGATGATGGGCAACAATCTGAAAGCCCATCTCGACGCGATGGACAAGCAGATGCGCGACGCCGCCGCCAATCTTGATTTCGAGAAGGCGGCCCGCATCCGCGACGAGATCATGCGGCTGCGCGAGATGGAGCTGTCCATCTCCGACGATCCGCTGGCCAAATATGCTGACATGGAAAGTCCGATTTCGGGCCGCGAGAAGGGTAAGCACAACAAGGGTGTGGCCAAACATCGTACATCAGAGGAACAAGAGCGTTTCCGCAAACTGGACGCGGCACGTGCCGCCGAAGAGGCGGCCCGGCCCAACCTCTTCCGCAAGCCGGCGCTCGACGAGATGGGCGCCGACGGCGCCGTGCCGGTGAAGAAGCCGCTGTTTTCGAAGCCGTCACTGGACGATATGGGGCCTGGCACCGACATGACGACGCCGTCAGGCGCAGTGTCCCGTTCGCTGTTCAAGAAGCAGTCGGCGCAGGAGGCGCACGGTTCCGATTTCGGCATCCCCGGCGACTCGACCAAGCCCTTGTTCAAGAAGAACTCGCTCGACGAGATGACGGTGCGACGCACGGAAAAGCCTGTTGACGGCGACAAGCCGGTCAAGCGCGAACGTGCCGGCATCGGCTCCTACGAAGATCCAGCCGATGCCCGCCGTGAAAAGCGCCGGCCGGGTAAGACGGGCAGGCCGGGACGGTAGGCAAGCAATTGCTTCGAATTTGCGCTGCTCACCACGTTCCAGCGTTGATGATTGGCGAAGCCGAAGCGACATCCGATCTCCCCCCTTGCGGGGGAGATGTCCGGCAGGACAGAGGGGGGTGGGAAGGATCACCAACGCCCGATTTCAACAGTTCCCAACCGGAATCAGCTGGGGGTATTGACTGCAATTGGTGACAAGCCGAGGGACAGCACCCCCCTCTGCCCTGCCGGGCATCTCCCCCGCAAGGGGGGATCGGCAGCTTCGCCGACAGTGCCTGCTCCGGAGATCGGCGCTACCGCTTGCCTGAAGCCCTATTGGGACGGCCTACTTGCCATCAGCCCCACCCTTGGTGTAGCCAATCTCTACAACTCGAACGTCTCAAAGGAGGGCTGCGTGAATATCGACCATCACCGTCAGCGCGGCCCTGTCCCTGCCCTGCGAGCTTGCTTGCAGGGCTGACCAGAGACGGTCCGGGTTCTCCCGCTTCGATTTTCTTGGTTTGCCCTTCGTGGTGCCGCAACGCCGAGCCTGATGGCCTGCCTGCGCACCGTCAAAGTGCATCGAACCGGAACCTCCCTCCGGGCAGACCAGAGAAACCACATGGCCCTGATCAGCCTCAAGTCCCTCGGCGTCACCATGAGTGCGCCGCTCTTCTCCAACCTCGATCTCACCATCGGCACCGGCGACCGCCTCGGCATCGTTGCCGCCAACGGCCGCGGCAAATCCACTTTGCTGAAGTGCCTGACCGGCGAAATGGAGCCGACATCAGGCGATATCACCCGCACGCGCGGCCTGCGCGTCGGCTATGTCGAGCAAGCCGTTCCCGCAGCATTGGCCGAGCACGGCTTTCAGCAGGTGGTGGCAGACGCCTTGCCGGCCGAGCAGGCTGAAAGCGAGCAATGGCGCGTCGACGTGGTTCTCGATTCACTCGACGTGCCGCAGCCTATGCGCGAGCGGTCGATGCGGGCCTTGAGCGGCGGTTGGCAAAGGCTGGCGCTGATCGCGCGCGTCTGGGTTACCGATCCGGACGTCCTGCTTCTCGACGAGCCGACCAACCATCTCGACCTCGCCAAGATCAGCCAGCTCGAAACCTGGCTGAATGCGCTGCCGCGTGAGGTGCCGGTGGTGATCGCCAGCCACGACCGCGCCTTCCTCGACGCAACGACCAACCGGACGCTGTTCCTGCGCCCCGAACAGTCGCCGGTATTTTCGCTGCCCTATACCCGGGCACGCAATGCGTTGAGCGAAATCGACGCCTCGACCGAGCGCAAATTCAAGCGCGACATGAAGGTGGCGCAGCAATTGCGCCGGCAAGCGGCCAAGCTCAACAACATCGGCATCAACTCGGGCAGTGACCTGCTGACGGTCAAGACCAAGCAGCTCAACCAGCGCGCCCAGCGCATCGAGGAGGTCGTAGCGGCGACGCACCGTGAGAAATCGGCGGGCGCGATAAAGCTCGCCAATCGCGGCACCCATGCCAAGGTGCTGATCACGCTCGACGACGTGGCGGTCGAAACGCCCGACGGCACGCTGCTGTTCAGGACCGGCAAGCGCCATATCTGCCAAGGCGACCGCATCGTCCTGCTTGGCCGCAACGGTGTCGGCAAGTCGTGGCTTATCAGCCTGATCAGGAATGCCATCGTCGAGCCGGAGACGGCGGCGCAAGGCGTGAAAGTGACGCCGTCGACGGTGCTCGGTTACAGCGATCAGGCGCTGTCGGGCATCAGCGGCGGCGACACGCCGCTGGCGATGCTCTCGCGCAGATTCGATGTCGGCGAGCAGCGCGCCCGCTCGCTGCTGGCGGGTGCAGGCGTCGGCATCGACATGCAGGAGCGCAGGATCGGCGTACTGTCGGGCGGACAGAAGGCGCGGCTGATGATGCTGGCGCTGAGGCTCGCCAATCCCAACTTCTACCTGCTCGACGAGCCGACCAACCATCTCGACATCGACGGCCAGGAAGCGCTGGAAACCGAACTGCTCGCCCATCAGGCAAGCTGCGTGCTGGCCTCGCACGACCGCTCCTTCATCAGGTCGATCGGTAACCGCTTCTGGCTGATCGAGAAGCAGCGGCTGACCGAGATCGACAGCCCGGAGGATTTCTTCCGGGAGGTCGCCGGGACGGCAGATTGAGTCATTTGGCACAAGATGTCTGGCAGATCCGATCCGACTACGAAGAGCCTGAACGGCCCTGCTGAATAGCCTTCATAGGTAGAGCAACAACGCTCAGATGGAGACACAAAGCTTGACGACGTTCCGACCCGCCAGCGCCAGCCTTGAGTTCGCAAAAATTACGTATCATTTTATGAGACGTTGCCTTGACTTCCGAGACGTATCATGTGATGGTACGTTTCCCAGAGACTGCAGATGATTCGTTCAAGGACAAGACCAGCGAGGCGGTTTCGAAAGGCAAGGGCCCGAAAGGCTTCCCCTCTGATCTTGTTCGTTCGGCTCAGCGCAAGTTGTTCATGATCGACAGCGCCGCCGAACTAGCGGACCTGAAGACGCCGCCTGGCAACAGGCTTGAACCGCTGAAAGGTAATCGTGCCGGTCAGCATTCAATCCGCATCAACGATCAGTTCCGCGTCTGCTTTCGGTGGGTGGACGGGCAAGCAGAGGATGTCGAAATCACCGACTATCACTAGGGCTCGATACCACGATGCACGACGCATGATCATCGCTTTCCTTGGCAATTAACCATTGTCAAACCGCTCACTGCCAGGAGCCTATAATGTTGTACTTTGACACCCCGATCCATCCCGGAGAAATCCTTCGAGAGGAATTTCTTGTTCCGCTTCGTCTGAAGCCTTACACGCTGGCCAAAAAGCTGCATGTTCCGCGCACGCGCATCGAGCGCCTGGCCAGCGAGACGACACCGGTAACTCCCGACACCGCGCTGCGTCTTGCCAAGTTTTTCGGAACAACGCCGCAGTTTTGGATGAACATGCAGTCCAGTTACGATCTCGCGGTAGAGGGCGAAGCCAAGAAGGCAGAACTCGACGCAATCGAGCAGATGGAAGCTGCCTGAGATCATCGATGGCGGAGTGAATCCGGTCCCGTGGCAAAAAATCTGACGGTCTGTCGGATCATGGCCGCGCGCTACGTCCTTGGGGTGCCGACACGGTGATGCCGGCGCCAATCGAGGAGAGAGCATCATGTCCATTCTTTCATCCGTAGGTCGCATCGCGACCCGTTACTCGGCGGCTCGCGCCCGTTACCGCAGCGAGCGCGCGCTCCTTTCATTGCCGATCGAACTGCGCAAGGACATCGGCTGGCCGGAAATCGTCGTCGACGCACAGAACAGCCCGCGGATTGGCCTGGCTCCCTGACAAGGGCCGGCCGTCGCACGCTCGGCACCAAAAACGCATCGGCCATGTAGGATCGCCGCTGCCTCATTCGTCCTGTGGTTCGCAACGCCCAACCAAAGAGGAGCAAGACATGAACAATCAGCCCCAAACCCAACCTGCCGCGAAAGTCCTCGGCGGATTGACGCCCTACCTTCAGCTGGACGGCGCCTTCAAGGCTTCAGAATTCTATCAGAAGGCGTTCGGCGCCGAGCAGGTCTTCTTCTACCCGCCGGACGAGCAGGGCCGGACGATGCACATCCATCTCCACATCAACGATTCGACCTTGATGATTTCCGACTTCTATCCCGAGCACGGAATGGCCGCGGTGAAGCCGCAGGGCTTCACCATGCAGCTTCACCTGGGCAGCGACGACATCGATGCCTGGTGGAAGCGCGCCATCGATGCCGGTTGCCAGGAAGTAATGCCGTTGCAAGTGATGTTCTGGGGTGATCGCTGGGGTAACATGCGCGATCCGTTCGGTGTCGAGTGGGCAATGAACGCGCCCGTGAAGGCCGCCTAGCGCCTTCTTTCCTTCTCCCCTTGTTGTGGGAGAAGGAAAAATCCAACCCAAGGAGAACCACAATGTCCTATGTCGATGGCTTCGTACTCGCCGTGCCGAAGGCAAATCTCGATGCCTATAGGAAAATGGCGCAACTCGGCGGCACCGTCTGGAAGGAGCATGGTGCGCTCGCCTATGTCGAATGCATAGGCGACGACGTGCCCTATGGCGAGGTCACCTCGTTCCCGCGCGCCGTGCAGGCCAAGGACGACGAGGTCGTCGTCTTCTCATGGGTCGTCTATGAATCGCGGCAGAGCCGCGATGCCGTAGTGGCCAAGGTGATGGCCGACCCACGCCTGAAATCCGACTGGTCGGCGATGCCGTTCGACGGCAAGCGCATGATCTTCGGCGGCTTTCAGCCCTTCATTGAGCTGTAGGCCCGAATTACGCTAGCCGATCGAGCAGTGGCTTAAGCCGGTCGCCATAGCGTTTCCACAGATCGACCGAGCCCTGGTACATCGGCTGGCGCACCTGCGCCGCCGACGCCGTGCGTACCGGCCGGTCGGTCTCGTGGAACGACAGCACCGCATCGTCCCATGGCAGGCCGAGATGGGCAATCAGCGCCCGCGTCTGCCCTTCTTGGTCGGCGACGAAATCCTCGTAGCGCACATCATGCACGACATCAGGCAGAACGGTGCGCCAATGCGCCATGATATCGGTGTAGAGATTGTGGAAATCGGCGAGCTCGCCGAGGTCGTAGCCGTAGCGGTGGCTGTCGCCGCGGAAATGCACCTTGTAGATCGACAGGCATGTCGCCGCCGCATCGCGCACGCAATGAATGATCTTGGCCTTGGGCAGCATCAGATGGATGAAGCCTACCAAAAGGAAATTGCCGAGCATCTTGTCGGTGACGTGCCGGAAACCAGGATAGCGGGCGTGCAGCAGGTCTAGATAGGTTTGGCCTGCCTCGGCATAGGCCTTGTCGGGCAAGTCGGCGATGCCCCAGGGAAAACCGCCCTTCATACCAGGTGGAAACTGCTTGCCGACCGCCGTCTTCAATATGCTGAGCTCACCGGCGCCATAGACCTGCGGATGGCTGGCGATGATCTGCTCGACCAGCGTGGAGCCGGAGCGCGGCATGCCGACGACAAAGATCGGCGTGTCGTCGGCGATCCCGCTCGGTCTGTGCTTGTCGAAGAAGGGCTTGTCGAACACCGCCTTCATCGCCTCGAATTCGGCGCGTGTCTTGGCCGCATCGTAGTCGATGCCCGTGCGGCGGATCGCATTGCCTTCGGCGAAATAATCGAAGGCACGGCCATAATCCTTCAGATCGTCATTGGCCTTGCCGAGGCCGAAGGAAAGCTGCATGCGCGCCAGGCTGCCTTCCGGCGCCTTGGCGTGCTGCGCCTCCATACCGGCAAGCTCGGCGTCGCGCTCCTGCTGGCGCTTGACCTGGGTGAGCATCAGCCAGGCCCTGGCCATGCCGGGATCGACCGCCAGCGCCTGCCGGAAATGCTCCGCCGCCCCTCCGAGGCTGCCCTTCTCCATCAGCCCGACGCCCAGACCGTGCAGCAGGTCGGCGTCCTTCGGCCGGATTGCCAATGCTTCGCGGAAGACGGCAAGCGCCTCCTCCAGCCGCCCCGCCTCCTGCAGCGTTTCGGCAAGCCCGATGCGGGCGCGGACATGGAACGGTTTGCGACCGATGGTGCCGCGATAGATCTCTTCAGCGCCCTCGAACTGGCCGAGCTGCTTCAGCGAGGAGCCGAGATTGTCGCGCGCCGCGAGTTGGTCCGGACGGATTGCCACCGCGCCACGGAAGAAGTCGACGGCTGCACTGACACGGCCGAGGTCGCGCATCACCGTGCCGAGGTTGTTGAGGAAATCTGGATTCTTGGGCTGCAGGCGCACCGACTGTTCGAGGAGATCGAGTCCTTCGGCGCTGCGCCCGGTCTGGTGCAGCAGCAAACCGAGGAAATGTGCTGCCGCCGCATGATTGGCCTTTTGCGCCAGCACCTGCCGGTAGAGCATCTCGGCTTCCTGCCGGCGCCCCGCCTGATGTAATTGCAGCGCCTGCTGCACGCGCTGGTCGAGGCCCAGCGGCGGCTGTCCGCCTGAGCCATAATTGGCGCCCGCGCCTGCCGGTCTTCTCGGATCTCTGTCGATGGAAAACCTGCCGTGTTTTGTCCGCCTGCCGCGATTTAGGCCATCGGCGCGGCAGGTTCAAGGGTTCGCAGGCCAGCTTACCGGAAATCGGCCTAGGTCAATACATACATGTTCTTGCGGCCGTGCGAATAGGCTTCGCGCGCAACATCCTGGATCGACGAACGCTCCGCATCGAAGGCGCTGAGATACTCGGCTTCCGCTCCGCTCGTGGCCGTTGCCGCCGAAAGCGCTGCAATCTCCACAAAGAACGGCACTTCGAACATGCCGTCATGGCCGACAAAACGAATCCGCCTGGCCGCAGCGTCGTAGGAGCGGCTGCGGTTGGGGAATTGAGCGTCATAATCGAGTTCCTCAGCGCATAACCCGAACCGGAGGGTCGGAAAGGATCATGCACGAAATCAAAGTCCTACAGCGCCCTTTGCGCGTCCAACAGGACGCGCCCCACTTGCCGCTGCAAGCCGGCCATGTCAGATCAGGCGGTTGGTCTCAGCAACCTGTCTGGCCCGCCGCAGCGTGCCGTCGGTGTCGGCGATCTTTCGCCTTGCTGCCTCGTCACTTCGTATCGTCAGACGCGCCGACATGACTTTCGCAGGCCCCACGGTCGGCTTGGCGACGGGATTGATTGTTACGGTTACGCCACTCGGCGTTTTCACAGAGATCATGAAATTTTTCCTTTCAAACGAAATAAAACATAGATGCCGGCACAAAAGTTCCGGCGACGTATCAGACATTTTCAGAAAGCTCTTGAATCATATCAGCATTCTACAAATGATTATAGAGAGCGAATTTTGTGAATGGATCATGATTCGGCAGGAATCTTCTTGAATAAACCGCAATTTCGGATTAAAGAATTGAGATCGTTTTTTGGGCCAAGCTTGGCATCTCGCGGCGTCAGAGGTTCTCGACCCGCCAAACTCATTCCAGATCGCCGATACCCAAATTGCCGCTACAGGGACACATGACATTCAAGTCCCCGGTGCCGCAAAGCGGGCGCCACCTTATCGGATCCAAGCCGGAAACGAGACTTCGAGGCACGAGAATGTCTGGCCGAACTACCCATTCGATAGCGCATTTCGAGTCACCCTTCATGCTCGGCGGCCTGGAAGGAAAATTGCCGGCCGGCGACTACGACATCGACCATGATGAAGAGCTTATCGATGGCATGTCGTGGCTTGCCTGGCGCCGGGTCGCCACCTTCATCCATCTGCCGGCAAGGACGGTGAAAAGCCAGACCAGCCAATTGGTCGCCATCGACCTCGCCGAACTCGAAACCGCGCTGAGGCGCGACCAGGAGAATGCCGCATGATACGTTTCCAGCAGAACGCGCGCCCGCGCACCGACACGCCCGCGCATCTTTTCGCGATCGGCCAGACCGTTCGCATGAAGAGCCGCACCGGCCTTGTGCAGAAGACCGCAGAGCTGTTCCAGATCAAGAGCAAGCTGCCGGTCAAGGACGGCTCGCCGCAATACCGTATTCGCAGCGACGAGGAGACCCATGAGCGGGTCACCACGGAAGATAATCTCGAAGTGGCCGACAATCCGAGCGCCTAATGCATGTCGCCCAAAATGCGAAGCGGTTTTGGGACAACGACATGCATAAAACAAAACTTAAAGCGCGTCGGCTGAATCCTTTTCAACGCGACGCGCTTAGGCGCCCATCAACCACCACAACGTTAACCAATCACGAGGACCAAGAAATGGCCAAGGGTCAACAGCGCAGCAACCGCGAGACACGCAAGCCCAAGAAGGACAAGGCGGCGGCAAAGCCGGCCTCGCCCTTCGGCTCGGCCGTCAAGCAGGCGGAAGCCGGTTTGAAGCCGAAATCCAAGGGCTAGGTGGTGTGGACTCTTAGGATTCCCTTTTTGACCGTAGCATGATTCAAGACTGCTTTTGGAGGCAGCCTTGGGTGTAATGGA
>NZ_JAMYLQ010000037.1:0-57887 GCF_040318115.1 Mesorhizobium sp. M1312
GAGCCGGCGCGCAGATCGAGGGCCGCGATCGTGCCGGTCCCCCGGCTGTCGGTGAAGAACGGATTGTCGCGAAAGCGCCGAAGCCCGGCGGCCTGCCTCGCGCCCAAGTTCGCAATGCGCTCGGCCACCGGCTCGTCGCGCCAGATCTCGACATTGGCGAGTGCGGCAGCGCAGGCAATCGGGTTGGCAGTGTAGGAACTCGAGTGGAAAAATGTCTTCTTCCGGTCCTCGGAATAATGAGCCTGGAAGATCGCATCGGTGGCAAGCGTTGCGGCCAGCGGGATGGTGCCGCCGGTCAAGCCTTTCGAGGTGCACAGGATGTCCGGAGAAATCGATGCCTGCTCGCAGGCGAACATAGTTCCGGTACGTCCCCAGCCTGTCATCACCTCGTCGGCGATCAGCAGCGTGCCGGAGGCCTCAGCGAGCTTCTTCAATTCGGTAAGAACCCAGGCCGGATACATCAGCATGCCGCCGGCGCCAAGCACCAGCGGCTCGACGATCAGCGCGGCGGCGCGCTGGTCGCGGCTGACGGCCTCGAAACGATCCAGTGTTTCCTGTTCGCGCCCGGCGGCAGGGAAGGGAATGGTGTCGACCTCGAACAGCAAAGGTTCGTAGGCGGCGTTGAACACACCGCGGGCACCGACGCTCATAGTGCCGATGGTGTCGCCATGATAGCTGTGCTCCATGACCACGATGCGCGAGCGCGGCGCGCCGATGTTGCGGAAATAGCCGAGCGCCATCTTCAGCGCGACTTCGACGCTGGTCGAGCCGCTGTCGGAATAGAACACCCAGTCGAGTCCGGCGGGAGCGAGTCCGACAAGCGCCTTGGCCAAGCATTCGGCAGGCTCGTGCGTGAAACCTGCGAAGATGATCTGGTCGAGGCTCGAGGCGGTCGTCTCGATCGCCTTCATAATGCGGGGATGGCGGTGGCCATGTGTGACGACCCACCAGGAGGAAATGGCATCCAGGATGCGGGAGCCGTCGGCCTTGTGGAGGTAGGCGCCCTCGGTCAGCACGATTTCAGGGATCGCCGGCTCGAGCGCGTGCTGGGTAAAGGGATGCCAGACCTGCGACTGCGACATCATCCGCCTCCAGCTATCAGGCTGAGGTTGAACCCGGCAATCATCGCGTCCCTCAGCGTCTTGGGCGTCAGCGGATCGAGGTGCGGCAGCCTGCCAAGTTGCGGCACATCACCGAATTCCGCGATCGTTCTTTGGGTGTCGGCCACTTCGTCACCGATGAAGGCGACGCCGATCAGCGGGATAGCGCGCGCCCGCAGGGCCTCGATCGACAGCAGGGTGTGATTGATTGTTCCGAGCGCGGTGCGGGCGCACAGAATGACCGGCAACTGCCATTGCTCGAATATGTCGATGAACCTTGTCCGGCGGTTCAGCGGCACCATCAGCCCGCCGGCGCCTTCGATGACGAGTGGTGTCGGCAGGACCGGAAATGAAAGATCGGCAGCCTCGATCGAGACGTCGTCGATTTCGGCCGAACGATGCGGCGAAAGCGGGCTCTTCAAGCGGTAGCCCTCCGGCAGCACGCGCCCCGATGGCAGCCCGGCAAGCCGCGCAACCGCCTCGCTGTCGGTCTCGCCGTCGAGGCCCGATTGCACCGGCTTCCAGTAGAAACCGTCAAGCAGGCCGGCAAGCCCGGCCGAAAACACCGTCTTGCCAATTCCGGTGTCTGTTCCGGTGATGACGATCCGCTTGGTCATGTCGCCTCCGGTCATGTCTGGGCCAACACCTCGACGAGCGCCTCGACCATGGCGGAAATGGCGGCTTGGTCGACGTTGAGCGTCAGCGAAATGCGCAAGCGCGATGTGCCCTCGGGCACGGTCGGCGGACGAATGCCGCGTATGTCGAAGCCGCGGGCCTGCAGTGCCGCCGCCACCGCCATTGTGCGGCTGACGTCGCCGATGACAACTGGCTGGATCTGCGAGCCGCTGGGCTTTACGCCACAGCGATCGGCCAATTGGCGGCCTGCGAGGGCAACGCGTTCATGCAGCTGAACACGCCGCATGGGCTCGTCGGACAGGATGGCGAGCGCTTCGCGCGCCGCGACCGCCATCAGCGGCGATGGCGCGGTGGCGTAGATGAATGGCCGGCAACGGTTGACGAGATAGTCGCACAGCGTTCGCGGTCCGGTCACGAGTGCGCCGGATGCGCCGAGCGCCTTGCCGCATGTATGAAGCGCTATGATGTTGTCGCGGCCCTCGAAAGCGGCGGCCAGCCCGCGGCCATCCGGTCCCCAGACGCCGGTGGCATGAGCCTCGTCGACGACGATGAATGCCTCGTGCCGATCGGCAAGTGCGAGGAGGCTCTCCAAAGGCGCGCAGTCGCCATCCATGCTGTAGAGGCTTTCCACCGCGATCCAGACGCATCCCATGCCGCCTTCGGCGCGCCAACGCGTGATCGCATACTCGACAGCGTTGGCGTCGTTGTGCGCGGCCAGCACGAACTGTGCGCGCCCGGCCTGCGCACCCTCATGCATGCTGGCATGGGCGAGTTCATCGAGGACCAGCAGGTCGCCCTTCTGCGGCAGTGCGGTCAGGAGAGCGAAGTTGGCGATGTAGCCGCTGCCGAAGAACAGCGCGCGTTCGGCTCCGAAGAACATCGCCGCGTCTGCCTCGAGCTGCTCGTGTTCCGGCGCATTGCCGCGCAACAGCCGCGACCCGGTGGCGCCAACCGGCGTGCCCCGCGCAATCGCCGCCGCAACCGCTTCGCCCAGTCTTTTGGAGGCGGCAAGCCCGAGATAGTCGTTCGACGAGAAGTCGAGCCCGGCGCGCGGCTTCAGCGTGCGCAATCGGTCCTTGCGCGCGAGTCCCTGCAACGTCGCCTCATAGCGGGCAAGCTGTGCCCCGTTCATTGCGCCTCGAGTTCCATCGGCTCGATGCCGAGGCGCCGGAACAGCAGGGTATCCTTGTCCTCGCCGGGATTGTCCGCCGTCAGCAGCGTGTCGCCGACGAAGATCGAGTTGGCGCCGGCAAAAAAGCACAGCGCCTGCATCTCGTCGGTCATGGCCGTGCGGCCGGCGGAAAGACGGATATGCGATTTCGGCATCATGATGCGCGCCAGCGCGATCACGCGCACGAATTCGATCGGCTCAATGGGCTTGGCGTCGGCAAGCGGCGTGCCGGCGATCGGAATCAGCATGTTGATCGGAACGCTTTGCGGATGTTCCGGCAGATTGGCCAGCGTCACCAGCATGTCGATCCGGTCCACCGGCTCCTCGCCCATGCCGACAATGCCGCCGCAGCAGACCTTGATGCCGGACTGGCGAATGTGCTCGAGCGTCTCGAGCCGGTCGGCAAAGCTCCGCGTGCTGATGATCTCGCTGTAGTAGCGTTCCGACGTATCGATATTGTGGTTGTAATAGTCGAGACCCGCCTGTTTGAGGCGAGCGGCCTGCTCAAGATCGAGCATGCCGAGAGTCATACAGGTTTCCATGCCGAGCGCTTTCACGCCCTCGACCATCGCAACGACCTTATTCATGTCGCGCGCCTTGGGGTTTCGCCAGGCAGCGCCCATGCAATAACGGGTGGCGCCGGCATCACGCGCCTTGGCCGCTTCGGCGATGACGCGCCTGACCTCCATCAGCTTGGACGCCTTCAGCCCGGTTTCGTGACGCGCCGACTGGCTGCAATAGCCACAATCCTCCGGGCATCCTCCCGTCTTGATGCTGAGAAGCCGGCTGAGCTGGACCCTGTTAGGATCGAAATTCTGGCGGTGCACGGTTTGCGCGAGGAAGAGGAGATTGTTGAAGGGGGCATCGTGAAGTGCCTGAGCCTTCTCCAGGGTCCACGCTCCAGGGTCAGGGGATTGAGCCTGTGGCGATGTCTGCGTTGGACTGGCTGTTTGCATGTCCATGCTGTTCCTCCGGTTCTGCCTTGCGGGGTCTTTGCTGTCTGACTGACGATCGGAAAGGACAGTTGACCCGATCCTGTTCGTTCCTCAGACAATCATGAGCCCCGATAGTCGAGGCCGATATCCAGGATCGGCGCGCTGTGGGTCAGTCGGCCGACCGAAATCAGATCAACGCCGGTCGCGGCAATCGCTCGCGCTGTGTCGGATGTGATCCCGCCAGAAGCCTCGGTGATAGCACGGCCGCCAACGATTGCGACGGCGCGGCGAAGATCGGCGAGGGACATGTTGTCGAGCAGAACCGCATCGGGAGCGAAGCCAAGTACCTCCTCCAACTGGCCCAGAGTATCGACCTCGACTTCGACCTTGACGAAATGACCGGCCCCTCTTCGTGCTCGCTCGAGCGCCGGGCGAACGCCGCCTGCGATGGCGATGTGGTTGTCCTTGATCAGAATTGCGTCGTCGAGGCCGAAGCGGTGATTGGATCCGCCACCTGCCCGCACGGCATACTTTTCGACTGCCCGCAATCCGGGCGTCGTCTTGCGCGTGCAGACGATCTTCGCGCCATATCCACGAACCGCAGCGACGATCGATGCCGTTGCTGTAGCGATGCCGCTCAGATGACACAAAAAATTGAGTGCCGTCCGTTCGGCTGTGAGAATGGCCCGGGCTGGGCCAACCACTGATGCAATGACCTCTCCATCCATGACATTGCAGCCGTCTGCCCGCTCCACCGAGATTTCGACATCAGGATCAATCAAGCGGAAAGCGAGCATCGCCAGATCGAGGCCGGCGACAACTCCGGACTGGCGCGCCGCCAGCACGGTTCCCGCTTGGTGTTCCTTCGGGACGATGGCCTGCGTGGACAAGTCGCCGGCTCTGCCAAGGTCTTCAAGAAGAGCTGCCCTTACAAGCGGCTCAAGCATGACCGTGGGAAGCGGTGAGAGCGTCATCACTTTGCCCCTTCGAGGCTTGGCGAGTGTCCGAGTTCCCGCGCAGCGGCCAAGGCGGCTTCGAGGGTGATTTCGGACCGTCGGGCGACAGTCGCATGATGAGGAAAATCTGTCCGGTAATGAGCGCCGCGGCTTTCTTCGCGCAACAAGGCGGCAACCGCGATCATCAGCCCGACAGCCGCCGGATCCGAGGCCGCGTCCTTGCTTTCGGCGAGCGGCAATAAGGCACGTGCGGCTGCTTTCAAACCTTCACCATCCCGGATGATGCCGAGTGCGCGCGACAGGAAACCACGCACCGGAATCGGAGCGGGCGATGGGTAAACGTCCGCAAACGCAGGCTTTGTTCTGCGAGCAGGCGTTCCGGCGACACTTTCAGCGACCCAGCGCGCGCACACGACGGCCTCGGTCAAGGAATTGCTGGCGAGCCTGTTGGCGCCATGCAGTCCTGTCGAAGCGACTTCGCCGCAGGCCCACAGCCCCTTGACGGAGGTCCTACCGGAGCCGTCCACGGCAACGCCACCCATGTGGTAGTGTTGGGCCGGACGAATGGGGATGAGATCGCGCGCGGGATTGATGCCCGCTCCACGACAGGCTGATGCGATTGTCGGGAAGTGTCGAGCAAATTCCGGGCCAGGCCGTTGCCGCGCGTCGAGAAAAACACGGTGGCCGTTGGCAAGATGGTTCCAGACGGCGCGCGCCAAGACATCGCGAGGCGCAAGTTCCGCCCCTGGCACGCTCTGGAGAAAAGCCTGGCCGGCTTCGTCGATCAGGGCAGCACCTTCGCCGCGGACGGCCTCGCTGACCAGCGCCATAGGGCGTTCCGGGCCGTCAAGCGCGGTCGGGTGGAACTGGATGAACTCGAGGTCGGCAAGGACAGCTCCAGCGCGGGCCGCAAGCGCCAGGCCCTGTCCGCAACTGCCCCAAGGATTGGTGGTGTCGAGAAACAATCCCCCGATCCCACCGGTGGCGAGGACGACCCGCCGTGAGCCGAAGAAGAAAGGTCCGATCGAACAGCTCGCCCAGACGCCTCGGATCGCATTCTCTCGCACCGCCAGCCGGCGCGCTTCCACGCCCTCCACGACAACAATCGTCGGAGTGGAACGCACAGCCGCGATCAGGGCACGCATGATCTCACGCCCGGTGCCGTCACCATGCGCATGAACGATGCGACGTCGGCTGTGTGCCGCCTCCAATCCGAGGCACAGTGATCCTTTCGGCGTGCGGTCGAAGGGAACCCCAAAGCCCGCAAGCCCCTCGATCGCCGTGGGCGCGGCTTGGAGGATGCGGGTCGCCACGTCTGTGTCGCAGAGACCATCCCCCGCGGCAAGCGTATCGGCCAGGTGCAGTGCCGGATCGTCGTCTTCGCCGAAACTTGCAGCCAGACCACCCTGTGCCCAGGTGCTCGAAGTGTCAGCTCCCAGCAGCGTCCTGGACATAAGAAGCACCGGCTCCGGCGCCAGTTGAAGCGCGGTCATCAGTCCGGCGATGCCGCCGCCGATGATGATGGGCCGCCCGAAGAAGCTGCGGACATCGGCGTTCAAATTGCCAGCATCCGTTCGACCGCAAGCCGCGCGCGCCTGGCGATCCCGGGTTCGATGGTTACGACATGGCGGTTCTGCTCGAGCGCAGTGCGGATGTTGGCAAGCGTGATCCGTTTCATGTGCGGGCACAAATTACAGGGCCGGATGAACTCGACCTCTGGGTGCGCTAACGCGACGTTGTCGCTCATCGAGCATTCCGTCATCAGCACGACACGTGGCGGCTTTTGCCTTGCGACATAGTCGGACATGGCAGCGGTCGAGCCCGAAAAATCTGCTTCAGCCACGACGTCGGGCGGGCATTCGGGATGCGCGAGCACGATCACGCCGGGATGGCTTTCGCGCAACTCGTGGATGTCGGCCGGTGTAAAGCGCTCATGCACCTCGCAATGCCCTTTCCAGGCGATGATCTGCACATCGGTCTGGGCGGCGATATTCTGGGCCAGATATTCGTCCGGCAACATGATCACCTGGGGAACGCCAAGGGATTGGACGACCGCCTTGGCGTTGCCGGATGTACAGCAGATATCCGACTCGGCTTTCACTTCGGCCGACGTATTGACATAAGTGATGATCGGCACGCCGGGATAACGCTGGCGCATCAAGCGCACGTCTTCTGCCGTGATCGATTCCGCCAACGAACAGCCTGCCCGCAGGTCGGGAATGAGCACCGTCTTTTGCGGATTGAGCAGCTTGGCCGTTTCGGCCATGAAATGCACGCCCGCCAGCACAATGACTTGCGCCTCGATCGTCGCAGCCGTGCGGGCCAGTGCCAAGCTGTCGCCGACGATGTCGGCCACGCAATGGAAGATCTCGGGCGTCTGATAGTTGTGCGCCAGGATGATGGCGTTGCGCTCGCGCTTCAGTGCAAGGATCGCCTCGATATCCTCGACGAAAGCCGGCCATTCGATCGGCGGGATCACTCGTCGGACCCGCTCGTAGAGAAACGCGGCCGTAGGCAGCATGGCGCTCATCGACCCCTCCAGCTTATACTCTAGTTGAAAATAACCAGCATATACTTGCTGTGAGTATAAGGGATGTCAACCCCGGGCCAGCGGCAATTTTGTCCCGGCGATGACCCTCTCGTCGAGAACGGCGTGGCGGAACCGGTAAAGCTTCGCTGGCCGGCCGCCGGTCTCCGTGGTGGCCTCTCCGGTCTCTTCGACCAGCTCCTGCTGCTCGATCAGGCGGCGAAAGTTCGGCTTGTGGATGAGCCTGCCGGCGAGCGCCTCCACCGTTCGCTGCAGCTGCAAAAGCGTGAAGACCGGCGGCATCAGCTCAAAGACGACCGGCCGGTATTTGATCTTGGAGCGCAGCCGCGCAATGCCGGTCGCCACGATGCGGCGATGATCGGCGACCATGGACTTGCTGGGCACCAGCGGAGGCGGCGTCGCGTCCCGTCCGCTTCCGGCCTCTTGGACCAGGCCTGCTTCGTAGACTAACTCATAGCGTTGAAGCGTGAGTTCCTCGTTCCAAAGGCGATTGTCGAAGCCGAAGGCTATCGTCGCCCGCTGCCAGCGTTCACGTCGCGTGGCCGCGTCGCTGACGCCGTCTGCCCATTCAATCAGGCGCGGTCGCAGAACGTCCAGCACGACCTGAGGCGTGCCGGAGCGGTGGTCCTCCCATGGAAAATATTCATACCAACTCTGCCAGCCGCACTTGGGCGAGCCAGCTGCCTGTTCCTTGCGGGTCAATGCGAGATAGCTGATGGAGATGACGCGCTGCTGGCGCTCGGCGCCGATGCGATCCCGATCCGCGAAGGTGTAGAGTTGCTCAATATACCCCAGAGGATGGCCGGTCTGCTGCTCGACCCACCCCCTCAAACCGGATTGCAGCGATCGGTGCTCAAGCGCAAATGGTCCGGAGGGCAGGGTGTCCGCCTGGCCAATGGTGAGGACACAGGGTTCACTGTCGTTAACGGCGACGACAAAGGCGATCAGGTCCACTTTGACTTCGTCGGCCTTGACGGCGGCTCTGTCTTTCCTGGGTCCTATTGCCTGATCGTCCATGTTCGCGAAAGTGGTTGGCCAGCTCGGGGGCGCCTGAATCGATTTAAGTGTAAGCGCGCCTGTCCGCACGTCAACACCGCACAGCTGCACGGCCATTTTTTTGCTCTTCGCACTTGCACAAAAATGTGGCAAACGCGACACCCGCGGTTGGTAACGTTGGGGAAGGAGGGTCCATTGAGTGCGTTTGGTGACACCAAGGCAATTACACCGCCGGATATTCGTTCGCGCAAAGGTGGGACGCCGCTCGTCTGCCTTACCGCCTACACGACCCCAGTCGCCCGGCTTGTCGATCCCCATTGCGATGTGGTGCTGGTCGGCGACAGCGTCGGCATGGTTCTCCACGGCCTGCCCTCGACGCTCGGTGTGACGCTGGAGATGATGATCACGCACGGCCAGGCCGTGCGCCGTGGCCTCGAGCAGGCGCTGATGGTCGTCGACCTGCCGTTCGGTTCCTTCGAGGAAAGCCCCGAGCAGGCTTTCCGCAATGCCGCGCGCGTCATGGCCGAGACCGGCTGCGCGGCCGTCAAGCTCGAAGGCGGCGAAACGATGGCAGAGACGATCGGCTTCCTCGCCGCGCGCGGCGTGCCGGTCATGGCCCATGTCGGCTTGACGCCGCAGGCGATCAACACCATCGGTGGCTACCGCGTGCAGGGCAGAGGCGGGGATGCCGAGCGCATCAGGCGCGACGCGCTTGCGGTGAGCGAAGCGGGCGCCTTTGCGGTCGTGCTGGAGAAGGTTCCCGAGGCGCTCGCCCGCCGGATCACCGGGGAGGTGGCGACCCCGACCATTGGCATCGGTGCCTCGGCAGCCTGTGACGGCCAGATTCTCGTCGTCGACGACATGCTGGGCCTCTTCGGCGACTTCCGGCCCAAATTCGTGAAGCGCTACGCTGAACTGGGGGAGGCCGCTGCGGCTGCGATCGCGGCCTATGCGCGGGAAGTGAAGGAGCGCCAGTTTCCGGCCGCCGAGCACGTGTTTGCCGATGCGCCCAAGCCCGCCGACGCGGACGCCATCAAGAGCGGAGAAGCAGCGTGAGCGTGCCGATTGTCAGGAGCGTTGCCCAGCTTCGCGAAACAGTCGCCCTATGGCGCCGCCAGGGCGCGAGGATTGCCGTGGTGCCAACCATGGGCGTCCTGCATGAGGGCCATCTCAGCCTGGTGCGCGCGGCAATCGAGGAGGCCGACCGGGTGATCGTGACGCTCTTCGTCAATCCGAAGCAGTTCAACAGCCAGGCCGATCTCGCCGCGTATCCGCCGAGCACCGAGGACGAGGATGCCGCCAAGCTGGCACCGCTTGGTGCGCACCTGCTTTATGCGCCGGATGCAGAGGAGATGTACCCGGCGGCCTTCGCCACGACCGTTTCGGTGTCCGGCGTCAGCGAGGGCCTGTGCGGCGCCTTCCGGCCGGGCCATTTCGATGGCGTGGCGACGGTCGTCGCCAAGCTCTTCCTACGGACCAGCGCTGACGTCGGCTTCTTTGGCGAAAAGGACTTTCAGCAGCTTCACCTGGTCAGGCGCATGGTCCGGGACCTGGATATTCCAATCACCATTGTTCCCTGTCCGACAGTCCGCGAAGCCGACGGTCTTGCACTATCATCGCGCAATGTCCGACTCTCGCCAGCGGAGCGTGCTGTTGCCCCTAAGCTACCATCGGTCTTGCTCGAGACGGCTGAGCGGCTTGCCCGCGGCTCGCCCGTCCTGCCAACGCTTGCCGAAGCGCGCGCAGCAATTCTGGCTGCAGGCTATCGCGAGGTCGAATACCTGGAACTTCGCGACGAGGCAGATCTGCGACCGATGACAAGCCTTGACCAACCGGCACGCTTGCTTGTCGCGGCCTGGCTCGGCGGCACACGGCTCATAGACAACGTCAGAATATCACGGATTGTTTCAACAGACTAACGGAGTTCTCGGCACGCGCTGTATCCGTCCGGGATCGTTTAAAACAAGGTCTCTGCCAGGCATCGAGCGATCACGGAGGTTACGCAAAGCGCAAATGCATCGCGTGTTTGAGAACTTCGTCGAGCAACTGTCTGCAAGTGTTGATGCTGTCGATCTCCGTGAGGCAATGGCATCCGCTGCAGCCGGCTTCGACTTTCCGCTATTCGCCTATTTCACTTACCCGTCGGCCTCCGGCGACGCCCCGCAACTGATCTCAAACTATCCTTCATCCTGGACATCACGTTATCTGCAACAGCGGTACCACAGTCTTGATCCGGTCATCCTGCGCGGGCTGCAAGGCTGGGATACCTTTGATTGGGGTGTGGATCGCGCTCGGCACTGTCTGCCGAATTCGCAGCAACAAATTCTTGAGAGTGCGGCTGAGTTTGGCATCCGCGGCGGGCTGACGATGTCCATGCATGATCATCGCGGCCGGTTTGCTGCCCTGACCTTTGCTTCCGACGAGTCCCGTCCGCCTCTTTTGCGGTCACTGGCACGGTACGAAAAAGCATTGCAGCTGGTGGCCATCAACTTTCATATCCATGTCCGGCGCAGGCTCGCCGACGATCGCGTGGTGGATGGCGTAACGCTCACCCCGCGGGAGTTCGAGTGCCTGAAATGGGCGGCGCGCGGCAAGTCGGCTTGGGATATCAGCCAGCTTCTCGGCGTCTCAAAGCGCACCGTGACCTTTCATCTGGAAAACGCCAAAGCAAAGCTTGGCGTTCGAACGATCAACCAGGCCGTTGCACGGCTGGCTGCCTCCGGCCAGGCGAGATCCTGATTCTTCCGCCACGATAGCTGTAAACGTCTACAGGCTGCATCGCTGTCAGCTTTGCCCTTCGATGGCGGGAACACATCCCGCACGGAGGCGACCATGATGCAGCTGATAACACCGGACCTTTACGGCGAGTTCGCAAGCGAGCTCAAAGAGATGCACGGGCTCAGGTATCGGGTCTTCAAGGAAAGGCTCGATTGGGAAGTTGACGCCGAAGACCAAATGGAAACCGACGCGTTTGATGGCCTGAAGCCTGTCTATCTGCTTCTCAAGGGATCCGATTGGCGAATTCGCGGTTGCGTGCGTCTTTTGCCCAGCACCGGACCCACAATGTTGCGCGACACGTTCTCGGTGCTGCTGGGTGCTGACGTTGTGCCCTCGACCCCCGACATATGGGAGAGCAGTCGTTTCGCGCTCGATCTTCCTCCGTCAGCGCCCAAGGCAGCGGGCGGGTTGGCCCAAGCAACCTACGAGCTCTTCGCCGGCATGATCGAGTTCGGCTTGGCCAAGGATCTGACCCGGATAGTAACGGTGACGGATACGCGCATGGAACGGATCCTTCGCCTCGCGACGTGGCCATTGTCGCGCATCGGACAACCCAAGTCCGTCGGCAAAACGGAGGCGGTGGCCGGATTTCTCGAGATTTCCCACACGAATCTTTTGCGCATCCGCTGCAGGGGACGTCTGAGCGGACCGGTACTGTGGCAACCGGTTCTAGGCCTGTCAGCATAGCGCCATTGCGGACCGCTGAGCCGTGAAGAATGCTCGTCTGCCCACGGATGGGCCGGTCGGTCACGCATGCTGGCCGGACTGGCGTCGTCACGAAGCTTACCACTACGCCAGACGATTGCCACGCACGGCCTGGGCCTGGGAGTTTCTTCGGCGCAATCCGCAATTCCAGCGCGACCACGCCAAGATTGCACCGTCCGCCTGCATTGTCGGAGCCCAGGCCGACATGAAGATAATCGAGTTGACGACAGGATCATCTTTCCTAAGACAATGGAGCCTGCTTTTTCGCGGATGCGCCACAATTGGACGCCACGTCGGCAAGCGTTTTTTGGGATCCGCGCGACTGCGCCCGTGTCCTGCGAGCGGCCGCGGAGCCGGTTGGGCTCGACCACGATTTTGAAACGCTCGATCTTCTTTCGCTCTCATGCGGCAAGGACATCCTGCTGGCACCTGCCGGCGTGCAGCACGTGCTGCTGAGGGAGGACTGCCGGAGTCTGCAGATCGCCGTTTCCGGTGCCTCCGTTCTCCGCCCGTTGCGGCTATATGTGGACGCAATCGTGCCGCTGCGGCACTTGAAGTTGCATGTCGCTGCCCTTCAATTTCTGAATGACATCAATGGTAGCGGCCGCCTGGCAGCCGCTTGCTTTCCGGCGGAACCCCGCGGAGGGCGTCTGCGTAACGTGCTCCAGGCTTTGGATGGCTCGCTTGCGGGAGCATCTCATCAGGAGATCGCCATTGCCCTGTTCGGGAGACGCCGTGTCGAAGAAGATTGGTCTCATCCAGGTAGCCATCTTCGCGATCAGGTGCGTCGCGCCATCCAACGTGGCCGCTACCTGATGGGCGGCGGCTACAGACAGTTCCTGATGTAATTGGGGTGACAGCTTCGTGATTGTCTTATTCGAAAACGCGCAGGCATCAAGCTCCATTTCTCACTGCTATTGTGCCTTGTACAAAACGGACACGCGCCTAGTTCTTCCGCTGCGGGAATCGGGTTTGAGTAATACGGACGAAGCACTGAGAACCAACGCTTTCGTGATAGTGCATTCATGCCCCGAGAATCCTGATGACCGTTACGAACCCCGACAAAGCCGGCGCTGACTGAAATGGTCGCTGAACGTGCTCTGTGGCCTGCGCCGCCTGACTCTCGGTTTCGGCCATGCCGACTAACAGCGTATTGATAGACCATCGCGGGCTAAGCTCTACCGGCGAAAGCCGCGTCAACAGCGGCAGGCAATCAGAGACTTGATCGGCGGCGACGATGATTATGATCAACGTGGCGAACACGTGAATCATGCCGACGGCGCCGACGCCGCCGACGTTGCCGATGATGATGATGCCGATCCTGCGTCGCTGATGCTGCCTAACTACAGTGCTTGTGATCATGCCGATCACCGCGTGATCACGAGCGGCGGCGATTCGTGGTCAGGTGCGTAGCCGGGATGGTCGCGCATGGCCGATTGTTCCTTCGTGCCGCGGGGTGTGGGCTTGCGTTCGGTCATGAGAGCGTCAGGCGCAACGAGAAGTTTAGATCAGGGCCCACAACCCCGGCTCATCCATGGGGTGGATGGTAGTTATCCCTACAATCAATTGTACCAATATTACCGAATACTACTACAAGATCCTCGATGAAAGCGGCCGGATGGGTATCCGTCTCGCGTGGGCTGAAGCTGCCGGCAAGAATGCGGAGACCGAACATGTGCGGGATTGTTGGCATCGTTGGGCAACAGCCGGTGTCGGATCGGTTGGTCGACGCGTTGAAGCGTTTGGAATATCGCGGCTATGATTCCGCCGGCGTTGCGACGATCACCGAGGGTGCCTTGCACCGCCGGCGCGCCGAGGGCAAGCTCGTCAATCTCGAGAGGAGACTGAAGGAAGAGCCGCTGAGCGGCAACATCGGCATCGGCCACACGCGCTGGGCAACCCATGGGGCCTCGACGGAACGCAATGCGCACCCGCACTTTACCGACGGTGTCGCCGTCGTCCATAACGGCATCATCGAGAATTTCACCGAGCTGAAGGACGAATTGGCGGCGGCGGGCGCCGAGTTCCAGACCGACACCGACACCGAGGTCGTCGCGCATCTCTTGGCAAGACACCGCCGGGAGGGCATGAGGCGGCAAGAGGCGATGCGTGCCATGCTGAAACGCGTCAGGGGCGCCTATGCGCTTGCCGTCCTCTTCGAAGATGATCCGTCGACCATCATGGCGGCGCGCAACGGACCACCGCTGGCGATCGGTCACGGCGACGGCGAGATGTTCCTGGGCTCCGACGCGATCGCGCTTGCTCCCTTCACCAATGAAATTACCTATCTCATCGAGGGCGACTGGGCCGTTGTCGGCAATTCGGGCGCCCATATCTTCGATGTCGAGGGCCATCCCGTCGAGCGTCCGCGCCATACCTCCACGGCCGCGGCCGATCTGGCCAACAAGGGCAACCATCGCCACTTCATGGAGAAGGAAATCTACGAGCAGCCCGAAGTCATCGCCCATGCTCTCCGTCACTATAGCAACATCATACAGAATCGCGCCGACATGGTTTCTGGCATCGATTTCGCCAGGATCCCGAGCTTGGCGATCTCTGCCTGCGGGACCGCCTATCTCGCCGGACTGATCGGAAAATACTGGTTCGAGCGCTATGCGCGCCTGACGGTTGAAATCGACGTTGCGTCCGAATTCCGTTACCGCGAGATCCCGTTGTCGCCGCAGTCGGCGGCTCTTTTCATTTCGCAGTCCGGCGAAACCGCCGATACGCTCGCATCATTGAGGTACTGCAAGGAGCATGGGCTGAAAATTGGCGCTATCGTCAATGCCTGCGAATCGACCATCGCTCGGGAGGCCGATGCGGTCTTCCCGATCCTTGCCGGACCGGAGATCGGCGTCGCCTCCACCAAGGCTTTTACCTGCCAACTTGCCGTTCTAGCCGCACTCGCAATCGGCGCCGCCAGAGCCCGCGGGACCGTAACCGAAGACGAGCTGCAGGCGCTCGTCAGGAGCCTCGCCGAAGTGCCGCGCGTCATGGGCCAGGTACTCAACAGCATCCAGCCGGAGATCGAGTTCCTGTCGCGCGAACTTTCAAAGTGTCGTGACGTCCTGTATCTCGGCCGTGGCACCAGTTTCCCGCTAGCGATGGAAGGTGCGCTGAAGCTCAAGGAGATTTCCTACATCCATGCCGAGGGCTATGCGGCGGGTGAATTGAAGCACGGTCCGATCGCATTGATAGACGAGAACATGCCAGTGATCGTCATCGCGCCCCATGATCGCTTTTTCGACAAGACCGTCTCCAACATGCAGGAAGTGGCTGCCCGTGGAGGGCGGATTATCCTCATCACCGATGAAAAAGGGGCAGCCGCATCGAAACTCGACACCATGCACACGCTCGTGCTGCCGGCTGTCGACGAGATTATCGCGCCGATGATCTTCTCGCTGCCGATACAGCTTCTTGCCTACCACACGGCCCTCTTCATGGGCACAGATGTAGACCAGCCGCGCAATCTCGCAAAATCGGTCACGGTCGAATGATTGTGAACCTTTATAGGTGGCGATGCTCGTCCATCGAAAAGCGCTACCCCCTGTCTGGATCCGAAGCTCGGATGAAATCCGGATGACCATTGTTTGCTGCAATTTCGGGAAACTCGCGGTCGCCGCATCATGACAATCGCCATCCTTTTTTCGGCCGGTCAGGCGATTGCACAGGGCAGCCGGATCGAGTTTGCTCAAGCCGACGTCAGCACAAAAGCCTGCGGCCCTTTCGGCTGTTTCCTCGGGCGCCTCATCCTTTCGGCCTCCGAACAAGCATCGGCGGCTTAAAAAATTTGGTTAACAGCGGTGATCGATGTGTGATTCAAGCACAAGCGCGTCTTTCGCTGCATCGGCGGTGGAAATTGGTCGAAGGTATCAGCGTCCGCGAGGCTGGATGGACGGTGCCGCGAATAGCCACTGGAGGCGTCAGGGGGGAGTTCGAGTTGCTTGTTCAAGAAAGCCATCGGCGAGAATCAGTCGTGTAGGATCGCAGGTCGAATGCGCTACAGCCGATCAGGCCATCTCAGGGCGGGCAGGTTCTTGGAACTTGATCAGAAGCAGGTGAGCCGCCATATTCCGACCCGGCTGCCAATTTCAAGTGGCCCATTCCATGGATGAGGCCGGTCCGGCCGAATGGACGTCCATTTTTTTGATTTGCTGGGTGTGCGCCAGGGTCGGGGAAGAAATCTCCCGATTTGTCAGGCGCTCCCATCTTCTTGGAGATGTTTATGAAGGATTCGCGCATTCCCGAGCCAGTCTTGACGGCTATGTCGCAGGGGACCCACATCATCCGCGCTTATCGTGAGCACCTTGGGTATTCAATCGAGGATCTCGCGGTGGCGTGCGGGCTTGCCGCTCAGGAAATCCAAAACATCGAGCGGGGTCTAAGGTACAACAAGGGCTATCGGAATCGGATAGCGAGATCGCTGTCCATACCTGTGGGAATCCTTGAGGCAGAGTCGGACATATCGCACGCCGCCTGATCAGTCGGATGATCTGCAATGGGTGGAAGACCGCTCTTGTGATGTGAAGTTTGCGGCTGATAGTCGTCGCTTGATTGCGCTGGACGCGAATGCCTTCTGGCGCAGTACCGCCAAGAGAATTCTCGTCCACTGTCCGATTCAGGAACTGCACACGGGCTCGCCGAACAGGAAGTTGCAACGCTTCGTCATGCTGTCTTAGGCAATATAGCCGCCCGGAGTGCTGCGACACGTGCACGATAGCATCGGCTTGCGACGATGGATTGCTAACGGCGAACTCATGCTGGTCGGCAAAGCGATACTGGCTGGAGCATCAACTCGGCCGACGAGAGTGGCCCACCGTCCTAGGCAGGATCGGCCGACATGGCCGGCATCGCGCGCCGCTCTGAAAAGAGCACAGCGGGCATCCAGACGCTGCCGGGTTGACTATGGGTGTCCGAACCGCGAAAAGGGGCCGCTCTTCATGAGTGGCGTGCGTCGGCAGTCTAACCCCAAGCCCCCCGCCCAGGCTGCCGGCGCGCTTCTAGGAACATCGAGGTAGGGCACTACCGACTACGCTTCGATCAGATCCCGAGCAGCCAGCCAGTGTTCGACCGTCGCTTGCGCCTCTGCCCGCCGAGGCCTTGTGCTTCCTCCAGCGAGTCAAGCCGATCACCATGGGTGTCGCCAGTTCTGGTGCTCATCCACGTGCCATTTGCGATCTCGTGTCGGTGAGAGCACCGCAAGCACCTCCACTGCCAGAGGGCAAGGCGGCTTCGGTCGCCCGTGTTGTTACTATTCTTCGCTGTGGTCGGAGCTTTTTCCTTGGCTTCGGAATTGGGACATTCGACTTTGCAAAAATAGGCATCGTGGTCGATCGTCACGCCCCGAGTTCGGCGGCACGATGGGACGACAGCGGCAGCGCAAGCTCCATTTGCATGAGGGGCTCGTCCCTTCAACTACTTCATGCATTTGCGCTTTGCGTACCTCCGTGCACGTTGCTCGATGCCAGGTCGAGACCTCTGTATCGCGCATCGATGCAACGCCCACGCGTTGATCGCCATCATCGCGGCGATCGCTTTGCCGTGATCGCCGCAGCCGTTTTCGAGCACGACAATCATGCCGGCGGTCGGCAGCGATGCGCATGCAAAAATTCACAGATGCATTGTAGCCAAATGCTAGCTGCCCGGCATATGTCCGGCATTTCGCAATGCCCCTAGGAAGAGACTGGCATGGGCGTTGGCATCGACCTTGGCCTGCATCGACAGGGGCATGCTGTGCCAGTTCTCCAAGGGCGCAATGAAATGTGAGAACGTACCGTTGACGATGCAATGGTGGGTAACAAGGCCCTGTCTGTCCAACGCAAGCACGCCGATCTGGTCGCCCTGATATCGGATGGCTGCGACCCGCTGGACCTCCGCGTCACCGTCGATCCGCACTTCGAAAAGCAGGATGCCGCGGCTCCTGGTGGCTACCTCGGCGGCCTTTTCAGCGAAGCTTAAGGAGAGCGAGCGGACGCTTTCGACCGCCATCTGTAAAATCATCAAATCCAGTTCATCCACCGCCATAAGGTACCTGCGCGCAACACATGGGTGATTGCAATCGACCACACCGCTTGTTCACAGATGTCGGCTCACGACCGACCATTCAGGGTTTGCCGGTCGGCCACTGACCGACGGAGTGCTCCGATGCGAACCGATCCTGAAGCGGAAGGTGCGGGCTGTTAATGAAGTTGGGCTTCTGCTCGACGGCCGCTAACGAACTCCGTTCCTTCCTTATCTGCTTCGCCAATCGATGCGGCAAGCGTCCGCTTCTCGAAGGCAGATTTGCTAGATCAAAGTGGGTTAGGATGCCGGCCCCTCTACTGAGGTGCCGCGGCTCCGGGCCGGCGTCCGGAGGCCTACAGGGAAGGAACCCGCGGAGTGGAGATCGCCATTCTGAGTCTATGAGGATTTGACGGTTCGGCTTGGCCCCTTGTGACCGCACCGTTGGGCTTGGTGGTGGGCGTAGCTCGACAGGCTGGCGATGGCCGTGCGAATTGCGATGCGGCCCTTACAATCATGGAGCACAATTCCGATTTTGCAAGGAACACTCGGCTCTGCATCGGCTCGAACGGCTAGAGATGGTTCCCCCAGGCTAGTCGGCAGATCGGGGAAGCAGTGTTGAAAAGGAAAGCTCGCCAGACGTCTCTTGAGCTCGGGACCACCAGGTGCTTGATCAAATCTTCGAGAACCTTGTCTCCGGAGATCCGGGGCGATTTCTCCTTCAGCGCATTCTGGTTATGCTTGGGTTTGAAAATCTACCGAACAGTACCTTTTCGTTAGTCCGTGCCTTCTTTCAGGCCGGGAGCCTGCCTGACGGCGCTCTGCGCAGCGGCACGTCAGCGCATCAAACTCGCCCACGGTTCACAACGTTGATTCGCTGGAGTACTGGGAGCGCAGAGAAATCTCCGGTGCAGCCTACCCGGTCAAAACAGGGACCCCAACGATGAAGACTCTCGTCGTCTGCTCCGGCGGATTGGACTCCGTTTCGCTTGCTCACAAGGTGGCAGCGGAGCACGAGCTCGCCGGCCTCCTATCTTTCGATTACGGCCAACGGCACAGGAAGGAATTGGGCTTCGCCGCCCTTTGCGCGGAGCGTCTGAGCGTCCCGCACCGCATCATCGACATCCGCGAAATCGGCCGCGGCCTTTCCGGCTCCGCGCTGACCGATCATGTGGACGTGCCGGACGGCCACTACGCCGAAGACACGATGAAGGTCACGGTGGTGCCGAACCGGAACGCCATCATGTTGGCAATTGCCTTCGGTCTCGCCGCCGCGCAGAAGTCCGAAGCGGTTGCGACGGCCGTGCATGGTGGGGATCATTTCATCTATCCCGATTGCCGCCCGGCCTTCATCGACACTTTCCAGATCATGCAAGACCGCGCGCTCGACGGCTACGCGAACATTCGCCTTTATCCGCCTTATGTGAACCTCACGAAGGCGGACATCGTTGAGGATGGAGCAAGATACGGCACACCATTTGCGGAGACCTGGTCCTGCTACAAGGGCGGCGAGCGTCACTGTGGACGGTGCGGGACCTGCGTCGAGCGGCGCGAGGCGTTTCATCTTGCAGGGCACCCGGACCCCACCGACTACGAGGACTCCGACTTCTGGCTCGACGCGCTGCGCAGGAGGATCGTGTAATGTTCTGCATCACTAAGGAATTCCACTTCTCGGCCTCGCATCAGCTCACCTCTTTGCCGCCCGAGCACCAATGCGCGCGCCTGCACGGGCATAACTACATCGTCGAAGTAGAGCTTTCGGCGAAGGAACTGAACGAGCACGGCTTCGTGCGCGACTATCATGATCTGGCGCCGCTCAAACGCTATATCGACGAGAGCTTCGACCACCGACATCTCAACGAGGTGCTGGGGCATGAGCAAGTCACGGCGGAATGTCTGGCCAGACATTTCTATGGATGGTGCAAGGCACGCCTGCCCGAGACCTCGGCCGTGCGGGTCAGCGAAACGCCGAAAACCTGGGCGGAGTACAGGCCATGACCGATACGCATCCCGCAATTCGCGTCAGCGAGATTTTCGGGCCGACGATCCAGGGCGAGGGCGTGCTCATCGGTTTGCCGACGGTCTTCATCAGAACCGGCGGGTGTGACTATCGCTGTTCCTGGTGTGACAGCCTCCATGCGGTGGATAATCAATTCCGCCATGAATGGGAGATGATGCCAATTGACGCGGTGTGGCAAACCGTCGTTGCGCTTTCCAGTGGCCGGCCAGTGATGGTGTCACTGTCAGGCGGCAATCCTGCCATTCAGCCGTTTCGTGCGCTCATCGAGCGAGGCCATGGTGAAGGTTACCGTTTCGCGCTGGAAACCCAAGGTTCCGTGGTCAGGGACTGGTTTGCCGACCTTGACGTGCTGGTCCTCAGCCCGAAGCCGCCGTCAAGCGAAATGAGGACCGATTGGGCCGCTGTCGCGGCGTGCGTCGAAGCGGCGCAGGAGAAGCCGCAAATCGTGCTCAAGCTCGTTGTTTTCGACGAAAGTGACTACGCCTACGCGAAAGACGCCGCCGCGAGATTTCCGCGACTTCCGGTCTATCTGCAACCCGGCAATCACACGCCGCCACGTGCTGGCAACGAAGACGCGTCCGTCGACCTGGAAGGAATAATCAAACGCATGGAGTGGCTGATTGAAAAGGTGACCCGCGACAGGTGGTTCGAAGCCCGCGTGCTGCCGCAGCTGCACGTAATGCTCTGGGGTAACAAGAGAGGCGTCTAGCCTGCGCCCGCTGGGGCGACGGCCTTGGGCATAGCCATACAAGATCTCGACCATCTGGATGCCGATCGCAGTCACCTGAGGCAAAGAGCTTGTGTCGACGGCCTCCAGCGGCTGCCAGGCTGCGTGTAACGCCCAGAGCGACCTCCAATCCCCGACAGTCGGCCCTTCTTTCGATGAAGGGCACGCGCCAGCGGCGAGTGCAGAAATCCGCAGAAGCACGGCGTGAGAGGGCCTGCGCGTTTCTCGCGCCGCCGCGGTTTGGCACGGAGCTTGCGGCGGCGTTGGTGCAGCGTTCGGCCGGAGCCCCGCGATGGGGAGGAGCCCGGGAAGGTCGGAACCCACCTCGATCCGATCAGGGAGAGAAACAGTGTCACCCGCACAAGTCTGCGGCGCGAGTCCCGCGCCCCGCAAACCCTTCTGTGCCAAGCTTTACGCGCAGGTGCTTGCCGCCATCGCCCTCGGCGTCGCAATTGGCTATTTCTATCCGGGGACCGGCGAGAGCCTGAAGCCGCTGGGTGATGCCTTCATCAAGCTGGTCAAGATGATCATCGCGCCTGTCATGTTCCTGACAATTGCGACCGGCATTGCCGGCATGAACGATCTTCACAAGGTCGGCCGGGTCGCCGGCAAGGCGATGGTCTATTTCCTCACCTTCTCGACGCTCGCGCTGATCGTCGGCCTCATCGTCGCCAATGTCGTCCAGCCCGGCGCCGGCCTCAACGTCGGTCCGGCCTCGCTCGATGTCCAGGCCGTGAATACCTATGCCGCAAAGGCGCACGAGCAGTCGGTCACCGGCTTCCTGATGAACATCATCCCGTCAACGATTGTCGGTGCCTTCGCGGAAGGCGACATCCTGCAGGTGCTGTTCTTCTCGGTTCTGTTCGGCATGGCGCTGGCGATGGTCGGAGAGACGGGCAAGCCTGTCGTCTCCTTCCTTCAGGCGCTCATCGCCCCTGTCTTCAAGCTCGTCGGCATTCTGATGAAGGCCGCGCCGATCGGCGCTTTCGGCGCAATGGCCTTCACGATCGGCAAATATGGCATCGGTTCGGTCGTGAACCTCGCGATGCTGGTCGCGACGTTCTATTTCACCGCCTTGCTCTTCGTGTTCGGGGTTCTCGGTGCGGTCTGCCGCTACAACGGCTTTTCGATCTGTTCTCTCATTCGCTACATGAAGGAAGAGCTGCTGCTTGTGCTCGCACCGTCCTCCTCGGAGGCCGCGCTGCCCTCGCTCATGGAGAAGATGGAGAAGGCGGGCGCCAGGCGTTCGGTCGTGGGCCTCGTCATCCCGGGCGGATATTCGTTCAATCTGGACGGCACCAACATCTACATGACGCTGGCGGCCCTCTTCATCGCGCAGGCGACGAACACGGATCTCTCGATCGGCGGTAGTATCCTGCTGCTTCTTTTCGCCATGCTCCCTTCGAAAGGAGCAGACCGCATTACCGGTGCAGGCTTCGTCACGTTGGCTGTAACGCTCTTTGTCGTCCCGACCGCCCCTTTCGTCGGCATGACGCTGATCCTTAGTGTCGACGACTTCATGTTCGCATGCCGTGCGCTGACGAATCTGCTCAGCAACGCAGTGGGAACGCTCGTCGTCGCCCGCGGAGGGCGAGCCGGATGAAGTTCGACCGGCAGAGGCCCTCGCGAGCGGACCCTCGGCGCCGGCGCTTTGGTGGTGAAGGATCAAGTCGTCCGGCGTGGCTAGTCTAAGGGCGGTCGCGGCTGGCCAGCTCGCGCGAACGCCGCTCAGCATTGGGGGCAGGGCGCAAAGCCGCAGTAGAGGAACCGTCCGCTGGCATCGGCACCAATAGAGCCCGGCAACGTCCCGTGCTCGGGGAACTGCTGGGCAAAAGCGATGACCCACTTTGACGCCAAAGGCACCGTTGCTGCCCGGCCGTTCACCGCTAATTGGAGCCCGACCCATGTCTTAACTGCCGGCCTTGTCGCCCGATCGGACCGATGAGAACATCAAACCGGCGCATGGTCTGGCGGAAAAAGCTGTCATAGGGGCGTTATTTGCCTACCTCACTCCAGTACCACGAGCTTACGCTCCAGATGCTGGTCACATCTGGGTTGCGATAGCGCGATGCCATGTCCTATCCGACGATCGAATCATTCGTTTCGAGGTAACGCAATGTCGGTGGGCATCGAGCGGCATGTTATCGACAAGGTCGAGACCCCGATCTTGGAGCCGGCAAAGACGATTGGCGACTGCTTCCGATACAGAAAAAGAGGCCGGACTCGACGTGGCGCTTGAGGCACATCGAAATGGAATACGGCGCCGAAAGGCACGACCGGACGACATCGTCGCTATGCCAAAGACCTTCGCATCTGGTCCGTTCTGAAATCCTATCTTGACGCGACGGTCGCATATGAAGAGTCAAAAATGTAGCGCAATCGGTTCACGATCGACTGAAAACCGTGACCGTTCCTGTGCGGCGCTCAGACCGTCGCTGAGTGCCTGGCCGTTCCACTTTCGAAATATTTATCGAACTTCACCGCAATGCTCCTCACGAAGGGGCGATTTGCCGCCGGCACGACGAAACTGTCGCCTTGCAGTTCAAGCAGTTGAGCAGGATCCTTAAGGGCGATGGAGCTTGCCTGAAGCAGGAGCCTTTGGCCGGCTTGCCCGAAGCTCTCCACCAGGTCGATCGCCGAGAAGGCGAAATCGCACATCAGCCGCTCGATGATCCAGCCCCGGGCGCGATCGTCGTCGCAGAGCACGATGCCGCGCACAGCCGCCAACCTGCCGTCTGCAACCATGCGGCCGTACTCGCCGGTCGAAGGCATGTTCTGCACGTAGCCCTGGCGAAAACGGCTGATCGACGAAGGGCCAAGTCCGATCAATGTCTCGCAGCGATCGTCCGTGTAGCCCTGAAAATTGCGGTGCAAAGCGCCCGCGCGGGCCGCTACCGCCAACGCGTCGCCCGGCTTTGCGAAATGGTCGAGCCCGATTGATTCATAGCCCTCGTCCACAATCGCTCGCGCGGCAAGTCGCGATTGAGCGAACCGCTCCGTGGGACCGGGGAGCCATGCCTCGTCGATCATCGTCTGATGTTTCTTGAACCAGGGCACGTGAGCGTAGCCGAACAGCGCCATCCTGTCCGGTTCCAGGGTGAGCGCCTGCGCCACGGTGGAACACAGGCTCTCCCTGGTTTGATGCGGCAGGCCGTAGAGCAGATCAAGGTTCACGGAATCCACTCCGCGGGAACGAACTTGGTCGACGACTGCCTTGGTCTGCAAAAAGCTTTGCTCGCGGTTGATCGCCTTTTGCACTTTCGGATCGAAATCCTGCACGCCGAGGCTCGCCCGCGTCATGCCGATTTCGGCAAGCGCATCAAGGCGGGCTTCGTCCGTATCGTTCGGATCGATCTCGACGCTGACCTTCGCATCGCCGAGAAAATCGAAATTGTCCCGCAGCACCGTGCCCAGTGTCAGCATGTCCTCGGGCCTCAGCATCGTCGGCGAACCGCCCCCGAAATGAACTGCGCGAACTCGGCCCTTGCCGCTGACAAGGCCGCCAACCGTCGCGATCTCCGCACACAGCGAGCGCAGATAAGCGGCCACCGGCTCATAGTGGCGCGTCTGTTTGGTATGGCACGCGCAGAACCAGCAGAGCCTGTCGCAATAGGGAATATGCAGGTAAAGCGATATCTCGTCACCGCCTTCGAGCGCCTCCAACCAGCCTCGGTAGACGACAGCATCGACCCCCGTATGGAAATGCGGCGCGGTCGGATAACTGGTATAGCGCGGGACATTCTCGCCAAGTCTGGCAGCTAGCTCCGGTCGCATGTCGTGGTCCACCGTCTTTGCGTCGCCGGAACCCTGGACGCCTTGATGAGGCAAAGCCCTGATTTCGGTCAACCTTCAGCACGGACAAACTGCCGCAAGGATTTTTCTACCGCAGATTGCTATCCTGCCGGCACTTGGGACCGGTAGAGCGATCGAATGACATTACGGCAGGACATTCACACTTCCGGCATTCCCGTTCTTTGCCTGTCTTGCGAGGCACGGCACCGCGGCGTCTGCGGTGCGCTCGAACCAGACCATTTGGCTCGGCTCGCCAAGACGTCGTCGCGGCACAAAATCGAGCCGGGGGTCGAACTGATCGGCGACGCCGAGGCGGTCGACAGCTATTCAAACGTGCTTTCAGGCGTGGTGAAGCTGACGAAGAGCCTTTCGGACGGCCGCCAGCAGATCGTCGGCCTCCAGTTCGCGCCGGATTTTCTGGGACGGCCCTTCAAGGTGAAAAGCGCGATCAATGCGGAAGCGGCAACAGCTGTCTCGCTGTGCTCGTTTCCGAGAGCGGCCATCGAACGGATGATGAAGGAATCACCGGAATTTGTGCATCGCCTGCTCAAGCAGACGCTGAACGAACTCGACGAGGCACGCGAATGGATGGTGACTCTGGGGCGCAAGACCGCACCGGAGAAGGTGGCGAGCTTTCTCCTCATGATCGCCCGGAACATCGATTCCAGTGTTGACCCGGCGGCCAGGTCGGCGTGCTTCGAGCTGCCGATGACGCGTGCCGACATCTCTGATTTCCTTGGAATTACAAACGAGACCGTGAGCCGTCAGCTGACTGGACTGAGAATGGACGGCGTCATCCGGATCGAGAACAACCGCCGTGTCACCGTGGATAGTATGAGCCGGCTGGAACGGCGCTGCGGCGGCCGAGGCGCAACCGCCGTTTGAATGACACCGAAGCTGCTTGGCCTGCGTCGCTTACTTCGTTCGGGGCAGGGCATTGCTCGCGTTGGGCTTAGAAGAAGCCGCGTAGCGACAGCCCGCTCTCCATCCAATCGCATGAGCCAGGTGCGTTTCGGCCAACTCGTCGGCGAAGCATTCATTCTCGAGGTGCTCGACGTGGAACCGGCTGTTCGAGGCAGGATTGCACTCGGCCGAGGTTAGTACGCCTCATACGCAGGGGAAAATCACCGTCTCCCCGAACCATGAACGTCACGAAGGCAGCGCAACGCTGTCGCTGGCTGTCCCAAGGCATTGAAACGATCGACGTTCGGCAAGGCATCGGCCTACTTTCCAGCGTCACAGAAGGCGCGCTTCCTCACAAGCCCGCACTCGCCTCCACCCGGCCCGGCCCCGGGGACGCCGGACCTGTCCATAAGCGTGGCCGCCGGTGCTGCGTTTCCACGTTCGATCGCCCCAGTCTCATCGCACCGAACTCGATGCCGCCCGAAGCAAAATCGTGCGGCTCTGACATGGATCAGGGCGAGCAGGCCACGGCTGCGCAATTAAGGCACCGCGGTTTGGCGTCCGCGGGAATTGGAAATCGGGACTTGCGATGAAATTCGGCAAAGAGATCGTCCTTCTAAGCCTGTTCGCATTCGCGGCTTTGGTGGCCGCCGGCTTCGGCGTAGATGAACCCTTTCGCCAGCATATGTGGGTTTTGTTCTTCGCCGTGGCTGGCTTCACTGCGATTCTGTTGCGCAACACGGAGTTCAAGCCGGCAGTTCCGATCGAACCCGCCGCTTACATGGATGGGCCGATCCGCTACGGTGCCATCGCCACCGTATTCTGGGGCGTCGTCGGCATGCTGGTCGGTGTGGTCATCGCCCTGCAGCTCGCCTACCCGGATCTCAACATCCAGCCCTGGTTCAATTTCGGCCGACTGCGGCCGCTGCACACATCCGGTGTTGTGTTCGCTTTCGGCGGCAACGCGCTGATTTGCACGTCTCTCTATGTGGTGCAGCGCACCTGCCGCGCGCGTCTGTTCGGCGGCAACCTCGCCTGGTTCGTGTTCTGGGGCTATCAGCTCTTCATCGTCATGGCCGCGACCGGCTACCTGCTTGGCATCACCGAAAGCCGCGAATATGCCGAGCCTGAATGGTACGTCGACATCTGGCTGACCATTGTCTGGGTCGCCTATCTCATCCTGTTCCTCGGCACGATCCTAAAGCGCAAGGAACCGCACATCTATGTCGCCAACTGGTTCTACCTTGCCTTCATCGTGACCATCGCGATGCTGCATGTGATCAACAACCTGTCGATGCCGGTCTCCTTCCTGGGCTCCAAGAGCTATTCAGCCTTCTCCGGCGTACAGGACGCCCTGACGCAATGGTGGTACGGCCACAATGCCGTCGGCTTCTTCCTCACTGCCGGCTTCCTCGGCATGATGTACTATTTCGTGCCCAAGCAGGCGAACCGGCCGGTCTATTCCTACCGCCTTTCGATCATCCACTTCTGGGCGCTGATCTTCCTCTACATCTGGGCCGGGCCGCACCATCTCCACTACACCGCACTCCCTGACTGGGCGCAGACGCTCGGAATGGTGTTCTCGATCATGCTCTGGATGCCGTCATGGGGCGGCATGATCAACGGCCTAATGACGCTATCCGGCGCCTGGGACAAGATCCGGACCGACCCGATCATCCGCATGATGGTGATGGCCGTCGCCTTCTACGGCATGTCGACCTTCGAAGGCCCGATGATGGCGATCAAGACAGTCAATTCGCTCAGCCACTATACCGACTGGACCATCGGCCACGTCCATTCCGGCGCACTCGGCTGGGTCGGCATGATATCGTTCGGCGCGATCTACTACATGGTGCCGAAGCTTTGGAACCGTGAACGGCTCTATTCGCTGCGGCTCGTCACCTGGCACTTCTGGCTGGCGACGCTTGGGATCGTCGTCTACGCCGCTGTCATGTGGGTGTCCGGCATCATGCAGGGCCTGATGTGGCGCGAGTACGACGAGCAGGGCTTCCTGGTCTATTCGTTCGCCGAAACCGTCGCCGCCATGCATCCCTACTACATCATGCGTGCCATCGGCGGCGCGATGTATCTGTCGGGCGCCCTCATCATGGCCTGGAACATCGCCATGACCATCCTCGGCTACCAGCGCGAGGAGGATCCGATGCCGCGCTCCATCCCCGCCCTCCAGCCTGTGCGATCAGGAGCCAGAAAATGGGCTTGATGGACAGACACGCGGTCATCGAGAAGAACGCCACACTGCTTCTCCTCGGGTCCCTGCTGGTCGTAACAATCGGCGGTATCGTCGAGATCGCGCCGCTCTTCTATCTCGACAACACCATCGAGAAGGTCGAAGGCATGCGACCTTATTCGCCGCTCGAACTCGCCGGACGCAACATCTATGTGCGCGAGGGCTGCTACCTCTGTCACAGCCAGATGATCAGGCCGTTCCGCGATGAGGTCGAGCGCTACGGCCACTACAGCCTGGCGGCCGAGTCGATGTACGACCACCCGTTCCAATGGGGCTCCAAGCGCACGGGGCCGGATCTCGCCCGGGTCGGCGACCGCTACTCGAACGGATGGCACGTCCAGCATCTCACCGAGCCGCGTTCGGTGGTGCCGGAATCGATCATGCCGAGTTATGCCTTCCTGAAGGACATGCCAATCGAGGTGAAGGATTTCTCGACGCATCTGATCAGCAACAGCCGTGTCGGTGTGCCCTATTCAGACGACATGATCGCTCATGCCAATGCCGATCTCATGGCGCAGGCTGATCCCAACGCCGACACATCGGGCCTGGAGAGACGCTATCCGAAGGCCAAGCTTGGCGACTTCGACGGCGATCCGCAGCAGGTCACCGAAATGGATGCGCTGGTCGCCTATCTCCAGATGCTCGGCACGCTGGTCGATTTCAGGACCTATGACGAAGCCGCCGGTTACCGCTGAGGAGAATCGCGATGACCTACAATTTCATGCGGGAGTTTGCCGACAGCTGGGGCCTGCTTGTCATGGCGCTTTTCTTCGTCGGATGCGTTGCCTTTGCACTTCGTCCCGGCAGCCGCAGGCAAGCCGAGAGAGCCGCTCACATTCCTCTCAAGGACGACTGATCATGGGCAGCGAGCATATCGACGAGGTTTCGGGCATCTCGACGACCGGGCATGAGTGGGACGGCATCAAGGAACTCAACAACCCGCTTCCGCGCTGGTGGGTCATCACCTTCTACATCACCATTGCCTGGGCGATCGGCTACACCGTCGCCTATCCGGCATGGCCGATGCTGACTTCCGCGACCAGGGGTGTGCTGGGGTATTCGAGCCGCAAAGACGTCAAGAATGAACTGGCGGCGGCCGAAGTGGCCAAGGGCAAATATGTCGCTGCCATTCAGGCGAAGACGGTCTCCGAGATTGCTGCCGACGATACGCTACGCGAATTCGCCGTCGCCGCAGGTGGCGCCGCGTTCAAGGTCAATTGCGTGCAGTGCCATGGCTCGGGCGCTCAAGGGTCCAAGGGTTTTCCCAACCTAAACGACGACGATTGGCTCTGGGGTGGCAACGCCGAACAGATCCAGCAGACGATTGCGCACGGCATCCGCTTCGCATCAGACCCGGATACGCGCCTGTCGGAAATGCCTGCTTTTCGTGACATCATCACGACGGATCAGATCAAGCAGGTCGGCGCCTATGTCGCCAGCCTCTCCGGTCCTGTTCAGGACACCAGCCTGATCGAAGCCGGCGCCAATGTTTTCGCCGAGAATTGTGCCACCTGTCATGGTGAGAGTGCAAAGGGCAACAGGGAGCTCGGCGCACCCGACCTGACCGACGCGATCTGGCTTTACGGGTCTGGCGAAACAGCCATCGCCGCGCAGGTCCGCGCGCCGAAGCACGGCGTCATGCCGGCCTGGATCGGGCGTCTCGGCGAGATCAAGGCCAAGGAACTCGCGGTCTATGTCCATTCGCTTGGTGGCGGAGAATAGGAACGCAAGCCTATTCTCGTCCTCCCCCTCACCGCCAAGCGACGAGGCCCGGCGCGAGCCGGGCCTCGACATCATCCAGAACCGATGCGCCGGGCTTCCGGCGAAATCGTCGCTGGTGACTGGAGCTTCTCGTGCTTGATAACACGCAAATAGAACGGCAGGAAGCCGATGCGGTCAACTCCGCCAAGACCCGTCAGCCGCTCTATGCCGCACGCAAGAAGATCTTCCCGAAGCGGGCCTCTGGCAGTTTCCGCCGCTTCAAGTGGTCGGTGATGGCAATCACGCTGGGCATCTACTACCTGACGCCCTGGCTGCGGTGGGATCGCGGGCCATTTGCCCCGGACCAGGCCGTGCTGGTCGATCTTGCCAACCGCCGCTTCTACTTCTTCTTCATCGAGATCTGGCCGCAGGAATTCTACTATGTCGCCGGCCTTTTGGTCATGGCCGGTATCGGCCTTTTCCTGATCACATCCACCGTCGGCCGGGTCTGGTGCGGCTATACGTGCCCGCAGACCGTGTGGGTCGATCTGTTTCTGGTCGTCGAGCGAGCCATCGAGGGCGACCGCAACGCGCGCATGAAGCTCGATGCCGGGCCCTGGACTGCGCGCAAACTCGTGCTGCGAACATCCAAACACGCCATTTGGCTGGTCATAGGCGCGGCGAGCGGCGGCGCCTGGATCTTCTATTTCGCCGATGCGCCGACGCTGGCTGGTGAACTCTTCACCGGCACCGCCACCCCCGTCGCCTACATCACCGTGCCCGTGCTGACGGCGACGACTTATACGTTCGGCGGGCTGATGCGCGAGCAGGTCTGCACCTACATGTGCCCATGGCCGCGCATCCAGGCGGCCATGCTCGACGAGAATTCCCTCACCGTCACCTATAATGACTGGCGCGGCGAACCGCGCTCGCGTCACGCCAAGAGGGTCCTTGCCGCCGGGCAGCCCGTCGGCGACTGCGTCGACTGCAATGCCTGTGTCGCGGTGTGCCCGATGGGGATCGACATTCGTGATGGCCAGCAGCTTGAATGCATCACTTGCGCGCTCTGCATCGATACCTGTGACGGCATCATGGACAAGCTCGGCAGGGAGCGCGGACTGATTTCCTATGCGACGCTGGCCGACTACAACGCCAACATGATGCTGGCGACCCCGGGCGGCTCCGGGTCAGTCAACCCGTCACTGGTCAGGAGCGCTGACGGCCTGTTCTCCGACAAGGTGGCCCGTTTCCATATCCGCAAGATCTTTCGCCCACGCACCTTCATCTACATGGGCGCCTGGTCGGCGGTCGGTCTCGCGCTGCTCTATTCGCTGCTGACCCGCGAACGGCTCGAATTGAATGTCCTGCACGATCGCAACCCGCAGTTCGTGACGCTGTCCGACGGTTCGATCCGCAACGGCTACACCGTCAAGCTGCTCAACATGATCCCCGAACCAAGAACGATCATTGTCACGATGCAGGGCCTGCATGGAGCCGAAATGAGCGTTGTCGGCATCGACCTGCCGGCGGATCGCTCCTTCGCCATCCCGGTCGAACCCGACCGGCTGAAGATGCTCAAGGTTTTCGTGCGTCAGCCGGCAGATCAGGTTCGGGGTGCAGCGCAAAGCTTCAAGTTCCGGGTCGAAAACAAGGCAACGTTCGAGTCGGACGAATACACGGCCACTTTCAACGCACCGGAGATCGCCAGATGAGCGACACCTCGCGACAATCCCGCGAATTCACCGGCAGGCATATGCTGTTCACCATCCTTGGCTTCTTCGGCGTGGTCATAGCGGTCAATCTGACGATGGCGACGCTCGCCAACACGAGCTGGACCGGCCTTGTCGTCGAAAACACCTATGTGGCGAGCCAGCAATTCAACAAAAAGACCGAGCAAGGGCGAGCTCAGGCAGCCCTCGGTTGGACTGGCAAGCTAACCATCGCAGGCGGTGAGGTCCGCTACAGCCTCACCGATGCTGTCGGCAAGCCGGTTGCCTTGCATGGCGTCAAGGTGCTGTTTCGTCATCCCGCCTACGAGGCCGAGGACAAATCCGTCACTCTTGCCGCTGCCTACGGTCAGATATTCGCCGCGCACCACATGCCCAAGGATGGCGTCTGGATCGTCGAAATCGACGCCGATGCGAGCCTTGCGGAACCCTATCGCGACGTTCGCCGGATCATGATTTCCCACGGGGCGCTGCAATGAGCTGCTGCGCGCCAGGCGCCGAAATGGCGCTGGACCTGGACAAGGTCGCACTCGTCCGGCCTTCTAGCCAGGAAATCAGACTGGCGAGCCGCTCGCTGGGCGATGATCTTCGCCAGACCGACCTCTCGGTGCCGGCCGTGCATTGTGCCGCCTGCATCCAGACGATCGAGACGGCGATCGGCAAGCTGGATCGCGTCGAAGGCGCTCGTGTCAATCTTTCGACGAAACGTGTTTCGGTCCGGTGGCGCGGCGACGAGGTTCCGCCATTCGTCGCCACGCTGGGAAGGCTGGGCTATGGCGCGCACCTGTTCGATCCCGAGGCGGACGGTAGGGACAAGACGCTTTCAGAACTGATCCGCGCCGTCGCGGTCGCCGGCTTTGCGGCGGGCAATATCATGCTGCTTTCAGTTTCCGTCTGGTCCGGCGCGCAAGGCGCGACGCGCGATCTTTTCCATTGGGTCTCGGCCTTGATTGCCATTCCTGCGCTCGCTTTCGCCGGCGGCATCTATTTTCGCTCGGCCTGGAATGCGCTGCGCCACAGCCGCATGAACATGGACGTGCCGATCGCGGTCGGGGTATCGCTCGCTTACGCCATGAGCCTCTACGAGACGATCAACCATGGCGACCATGCTTATTTCGACGCCTCGGTGTCGCTGCTGTTTTTTTTGTTGATTGGCCGCACGCTGGATCATTTGATGCGGGAGCGCGCACGGACCGCCGTGAAAGGCCTTTCTCGGCTGGCCGCCCGCGGTGCCATGGTGCTGCGCGAGGATGGTTCGCGCGACTACTTGCCGGTTGGCGAGATCGAACCAGGAATGGAGCTCTTGATCGCGGCCGGCGAGAGGGTGCCCATCGACGGCAGGATCATTGGCGGGGCGTCGGATCTCGACTGTTCCCTGGTTTCCGGGGAAAGCACGCCCAGAGCGGTGGGCCCGGGGGCGCAGGTCCAGGCCGGTACACTCAATCTCACCGGTCCGCTGACCATCGAGGCGACGTCCGCCGCGAAGGATTCCTTCCTGGCGGAAATGGTTCGGCTGATGGAAGCGGCAGAGGGCGGCCGCGCCCGCCATCGCAGGATGGCCGATCGCGTCTCCGCGCTCTATGCCCCCGTGGTCCACCTCACCGCCTTTGTGACGTTCCTCGGCTGGATGGCGGCGACCGGCGACTGGCACCGGGCGATAACCATCGCCATCGCCGTTTTGATCATCACATGCCCGTGCGCGCTCGGTCTCTCCGTGCCGATCGTACATGTGGTCGCTGCGCGCCGGCTGTTCGAAAGCGGCGTCATGGTCAAGGACGGCTCCGCCATGGAGCGCCTGGCGGGGATCGACACGGCATTGTTCGACAAAACCGGCACGCTTACGCTCGGACTGCCCAGGCTGATCAATGCGCCGTCCATCGATCCGACGATGCTCGCCATCGCGGCCGAGATGGCAGCGCATTCCCGCCATCCCTTTTCGAAGGCAATCGCTGGCCATGCAGCCTTTGCCGGCCAGCCGAAACTCGCGTCCGTCAGCGAGCATCCGGGCTTCGGCATCGAAGCCATCGCCGAGGGCAGTACCTGGCGGCTGGGTCGCCGCGGATGGGGTGAGTGGAAAGCCCGGACCGGCGGCGAAGGCAAACAAGGCTATGGCGGAACCGTTCTGACGAAGGACGGGGTCATTGTCGCGACTTTCGATTTCGAGGATGAGCTGCGTGCCGATGCCAAGGCGGCCATCGAGCAACTGAACGGCGCCGGCCTGTCGGTGGAGATGCTGTCGGGCGACACAGAAGCTGCCTGCGGCGAAGTCGCGGAAGCACTGGGCGTCGAGCGCTTCGTTCCCGCGGTGCTTCCCTCCGGGAAGGTCGAACACATCGAAGCATTGACGCGAACTGGCCACAAGGTGCTGATGGTCGGCGATGGGCTCAACGACACGCCTGCATTGGGCGCCGCACACGTTTCGATCGCTCCGGCCACGGCGGCGGATATCGGTCGCAACGCCGCGGATTTCGTGTTCCTGCGTAAAAGTCTTCTGGCGGTCCCACTTGCTTTAGACATTTCGCGGAAGGCCGGACTGCTGATCCGGCAGAACATCGCCATCGCGATCATTTACAATGGCAGCGCCGTGCCGGTCGCCATTCTGGGGCACGTTACGCCACTGATCGCGGCGGTCGCGATGTCCGCCTCGTCCCTCCTGGTCATCGGCAATGCGCTACGCCTGCAAGGTTTCGTGTCAAATGCATCGGTGCAAGATGCCCGGCATGACAGGCGCTCCGACATTGGCGCACTGGCACAATCCTCATGACGACGCTCGCCTACCTCATACCTGTGGCCCTGTTCCTCGGAGCGCTTGGGCTGGCCGGGTTCCTGTGGGCCTTGAGGAGCGGCCAATATGAAGATCTCGATGGCGCCGCCGAGCGGATCCTGATCAACCGCGACGAGCCACGCAGCTGACCCAGCCTGCCCTGCAACGACTCGCTCGAATATTTTCCGCGGTTGCTTCGCGTCATGCCGATTTCGGCGCGCGACGGGTGCGAACGGATCAGCCAGAATACGTTGCCGAATTTCGGCCAGGAAGGGCCGCACCGAAGGGGAAGCCCGCCATTCCATGATGACCTGACCAGACCATGGCGTGGCGATCGACCAGTCGGCCGTGAACCCGCCGTTGCCGCGTTTGTCGAGCCTGGTTGATCCAGATCAGGGTTATCTCTTCATCGGCATGGTTTCATTGACCAGTTTTTCAACGGAGAACGGATGTCTAACGGACGGTTAGGTCACGTGAGACGCTGGGGGAGATGGCCGCAAACCGTGGATCGATTGCGATGCGTTCCAGAGCCCTTCGTATCGCAGATAGCCGACGCAATGGCGGCACGCTGATGGCCGGCTCTGTCGAGAGATTCGACATCATTGTCGTCGGAGCCGGGCCGGTCGGACTTTCCTTCGCCGCATCGCTTGCCCAGAGCCGACTCAAGGTGGCAGTGGTTGAACGGCAGTCGCTCGAAAACCTGGCGAATCCGGCTTTCGACGGTCGCGAGATCGCGCTGACCCACGCTTCGGTTGGAATCCTTCGCGAGCTCGGCGCCTGGGATGCCATCCCGGCTTCGGACAAATCACCACTTCAAGGCGCGCGCGTGCTCAACGGATCGAGCCCTTTCGCCCTGTGCTTCGATTCTCCCAGCGGATCTGGGGAACCACTCGGAATTCTGATCCCAAATTGTCGGATCCGCGACGCCCTGTTCAAGCTTGTCCACTTCCAGGATCATGCCCAGCTGCTGTGCGGCCGCTCGGTCGTCAATGCAACAACCAGCCACAAAGAAGCAGTCATAACGCTCTGTGATGGCAGGCAATTGGCCGCTCGGCTGCTCGTTGCAGCGGATTCGCGTCTGTCGGCAACGCGCGACCTGCTCGGCATTGGCGCCGACATCAATCGGCTTGGCAACTCCATGCTGATTTGCCGGGTGAGGCACGAGCGCGCCCATCACCAGATCGCGGTCGAATGGTTCGATCACCATCAGACGATAGCGATGTTGCCGCTCATGGAAGGCGTGTCGTCGCTGCTTCTCACGTTGCGCTCAAACGAGGCCGACAGACTGCTTGCTCTCGACGACGATTTGTTCCTGATGGAATTGACGAACCGTTGTCGAGGACGCCTCGGAGAGATGACCTTGGCAAGCACCCGCCATGCCTATCCGCTGGTCACGACGTGGGCGCACAAGTTCTGGGCTCCGAGTGCGGTACTGATCGGCGATGCTGCCCTCGGCATGCACCCGGTGACCGCGCATGGCTTCAACATCGGCCTCAGTGGCCAGAAGCAACTCGCCGATAGAATCCTGGCGGCATGTCGTGAGCGCCGCGACATTGCTGATCCCGGCATGCTCGGCAGATACGAAAGCCGGCTGCGCCTGTCGGCGGCACCGCTCTATCATGCTACGAATATACTTGTCGGTCTCTACTCAGGCGAGCACCCGGCGGCACGGCTTGCAAGACATGCGGGGCTCCGCTTTGCCCAATATCTTCCCTTTGTCCGCCATGGCATTTCGGCCATGCTCAGGCGGTGACGCAGACAGCGCTGCCGCTCTGGAACGCTATCTCGGCCCGGCTTCCTTTTGTCTCGCCGGGCGCGCTTTGATGCCGGGCAAGGCTGCTTCCTTGGTGACGTTGCCGATCCTGGGATGATTCGGATCAAGGCACGCGCGCGGGCAAGACCTCGATGATCAGCTGGCAACCCTAAGAGCAGACGTGCGACTCGAAGCCATGGTGAGCGCACTGGTTACCCCCGCTGGATAGTTAACCCGTCCTTCAGTGGGCTTGCGTAGGCTTGGTCCTCGCGAACAACGATGGGAAGCAAGCTGGTCCGTCCATGGCCCTGAAGAAAGAAGACACGCTGGAGGCCAAAATCCGTCAGGATCAGCTTGCTGACCTGAGGACCGGCCTCTTCGTGTCGATGCCGATAAGCGCTATCCTGTCAGGCCTGATTTGGGCGGTGCACGCCCTTTCTGGCAGCGGCTTTGCCGCTGCAATCTGGTTCCTGGTCGTCAATGCGATAAATGCCGCCCGCCTTGCACTCGCGCGTTATCAGCTAAAGGAAATGGGGCGCCATGACGGTTTAGTGGGGGTTTTTCCGCAGCTTCGCTGGTTTGGCATCCTTGCCCTTCTGGCAGGGTTTGCATGGTCCTTTCTTGCCGTCCTTACGCTTGGGTACACGACACCTCAAGCACCGCTGCATCTGGTTATTCTGGCGGGCACCGCAGCTGGTGCGGTTACATACGGCAGTGCATATGCCGCGGCGGCGACCAACTTCATAACACCTCCGCTCCTCATCACGGTGGGATGCCTTTTGGCGAAAGGCAATTTTGAAGACTACATTCTGGCTTTTGCCGTTCTGCTCTTCATGGGCGGCTTGGTTCGAGCCTCGTTTGTTGGACAGGCGCGCTTCCGCGAAACGAGCCGCCTGAGACATGAGGCCGAGCGGCTTGCGGCGGAGATGAAGGCCAGTTCCAGGCAGGACCACCTGACGGCCCTTCTCAACAGGCGTGGCCTCGAACACGCTATCGGATGGTTCGAGACCGCGGATGGCCCCTTCGTGGCAATGCTGATTGATCTGGACGGGTTCAAATCCGTCAACGATACCTACGGTCACAGGACCGGTGATGAACTGCTTGTCAGGATCGCCCGCCGCATAGAGGAGGAAGCACCGGAAGGCTCAACGCTCGCCCGTATCGGCGGCGATGAGTTCGTGCTGTTTTTTCCCTCACTCAGGGATTCGCTTTCTCCCAGTAACCTCGCATCCAATATCATAGCCAAAGTTGCCCGCCCTTATCCTAAGGTCGCGTCCGTCCGGATCGGTGCATCTATAGGAATATACCTAGCTGAAAGGCCGGTGCTAACGGAAATGTTGCTGCGGGCGGATGTCGCCCTTTACACGGCCAAGCGTCGTGGCAGGAACGAATTTTGCCTGTTCGATGCCGAACTCGAGAAGGAACTGCAACGCCGCCAGTCCATCGAACGCGACCTTCATTCGGCGATAGAGACACGAAGCTTGGGCCCTTGGTTCCAGTCCATCGTAAGACTCGACACCGAAGCCGTGATCGGTTTTGAAGCCTTGCTAAGGTGGTCCCATCCGATTCATGGTTCCATCTCTCCGCCCGAAATCATGACAGCCGCACGCGAAACCGGAATGCTTCAGCTGCTGACTCAAACGGTATTCTCCGACTGTTGTGCTCTTATCGACGGCTTGCTGAAAGCCGACTGTCGTCATGTTCATGTGGCGATGAATGTTTCGCCGCGCGAACTGGAAGCCGGCGATATCGACGACATAGTTCTGGATGGTCTGGCGGCAAAAGGCCTCCCTGCAACGATGTTCGAAATCGAGATTACCGAAGAATCCCCGGTGGACCCGGACAGAGTGGATGAAAAGCTCGGACGGCTTTCACATGCCGGCATTTCCATCGCGCTCGATGACTTCGGCACCGGCTTTTCCACGTTGGCATCGCTCAAGGACAGTCGGATACGCAAGGTGAAAATAGATCAAGGCTTCATTCGCGGCTTGGCCAAGTCCCGAGAGGACCGACTGCTTGTCAAATCGGTCATCGATCTCGGTACCATGCTCGGGATCGAGGTCATGGCCGAGGGCGTCGAAACAGAGGCGGATCGGCAAACCCTGCACAAGCTTGGCTGCCGAACCGCTCAAGGCTTCCTGTTCTCCAAGGCTGTGCCTCTGAGCCAAGCACTAGAAATGGCAGTCAAACAGCACGCGAACCAGTTGTGACCGCTCCCGCCGCGCCGTCTCTCGCGGCCGTGCGCTCATGAATGGCGGGTATCTGAACTTCCTTGTTTGAAGAGCATGAAAGTCCGTGCTGTGCGTCAGCCGGCGAACAGTTCCTTGTAGCCAGTCGTCACCATCCAGTTCGCACGGTCGATATGGCTGCGAAGAGCCTTGCGGGCGCGGACCGGTTCAATGGACGGGTCGATGCCGAGAATGCGATCGGCCATCTCCTCTTCGCTGGCATTGTCGGCGCAGGCATCCAGGATCCGCAGGTAGATCGTGAAATGCTGCCTGTCGTAGGCCGTCAGGCTCTCCGACCAGGGGACTTCGTCGCTCAACGTTGAGCTTCGAGTCTCATCTGTTCCCATTGTTCGATTCATGCCTGCTGCCAACCTCGCCTGTTGAGCACACGCAGCATATCCCAAAATGGGATAATCCGAAACCGGGATTAGTCGCTGATCCGGTCTTTACCCGACCGGTTCGCCTACATGCCCAAGTCTCTTCGATCGCCCCGCCACCAGCGGTTTCTGGCCCAGTTGGTCTCCCTGCGCAAGGCCAAAGGCCTGACTCAGGCGCAGGTGGCCGAGAAGCTTGATCGTCCCCAATCCTTCGTGGCCAAGTACGAGGGTGGAGAACGGCGTCTCGACGTCATCGAGTTTCTCGACTTAACTGCGGCGCTTGACGCTGATCCGTGCGAGATTCTGTCCAGCCTGCGGTCCTAGCGGGCGCCCGCGCGCCTAACGGCTCGCCCCAGTGCTCGTCGACCGAGCGCGTTTTTCTTCGGCAAGCTGCCATTCCGCTGCGGGTGGGTCTTTACCATGCCATGCCGATATAGGATGATAGTCCTAGGGGGGCGATTCCTCAACGGAGATCGCAATGGCTAGGACCAAACTTTCCCAGCAGCTTTCACAGGCTGAAATCGAGCACTTTCTGGCGGAGGCGGAACGGCTGCACAAGAGCATCGTCCAGCCGCTTCTATCACCTACCAGCAACCATTACCGGGCTCTCCAACGCACCCATGAAGCGCTGTTAAGGACGGTGAAGGACATCACGGGTAAGGATGCGTCGTTCATTCAATGGTTCGGAACAGGACCGGTGAATTAGACCCCACTTGTAACTCCAGGCTGCAAACGTCGCATTCTCTCTTCGGAGGGAGGGGCGTGGGCAACCATCGCTATCAAGACAACTCCTGGCTGGCTTTCTTGCCTTCGAATCGACCCTGCCGCTGTCGGCTGCAACATCAAAAGCCAATATAAGCCACAAAACCGGCGAGCGCGTCTATCATGATCCCGGACAGGAATATTACTGGGACACGCGCCTCAACCTGTTGAAAGGCGAGCGCTGGTGTTGTTCGGAGGAAGCCGCGCGCACGGCGGCGATGTCGTCGAGTTTCTCGACGTAACTGCGGCGCTTGACGATGATCCGTGCGAAAAATCTGTCCAGCCTGCCGTCCTGGCGGGCGCCCGCGCGCCTTGGCGCGCACCAGGTGCTCGTGAACCGAGCCCGCTTTTCTTCGGCAAGCTCAGGCGGTCTCGGCCATTCGGCTTCGCCCCTTGGCGCGGGCAGCCCTTCGGGCTGTGACGGCCGCCGCCCTTGCGGGCGGCGCGGTTTGTCTGTTGGCCTTTCCCGGTGGCGCGGGGTGGGCGGCACTCCCTTCTAGGCCCGCCGCGGCAGCCCGCAACCCTTCGCTGCCGCTCAGGGTCCTCCTCTTCGTTCCGGTCCTTCGGATGCGGTCCGCCTACCACGGCGGGCCTTTCCGGTCGCGACTCGCCGCCCACCCCGCTTCCGGGGAAAGGCGCGGCGATTGGTGAGCGGAGGATAAGACATGCATGCAAACAGCAGGCGTTGTGCCAGCACAGAGGCTGGCGCAGGCAAGGGCGGGCGCCCCGGCGCCAGCCTTTATCAGGCGATCACCGACCGCATCATTGCCGAACTGGAGCGCGGCACCGTGCCATGGGTCAAGCCATGGGGCAGCGCAAAGGCGGGCCTTGGCCTGCCGAGGAATGCGTCCACTGGGCGCACTTACTCCGGCATCAATATCCTCATCCTGTGGGGCGCGGTCATCGAGCGCAGCTATCCCAGCCAGAACTGGCTGACGTTCCGGCAGGCGCTTGTCCTTGGCGGCAACGTCAGGAAGGGCGAGCGCGGCACGACCATCGTGCATGCCGACCGCTTTGTTCCCAAGGACGAAAAGGAGCGCGCACGCCATGCGGGCGATGAACCACAGGCCGTGCCTTTTTTGAAGCGCTTCACCGTCTTCAATGTCGCGCAGTGCGATAATCTTCCGGAACACCTCTATGCCGCCGCCGAGCCGCTGCCTCAGTGCGAGATCGTGCCGCAGGCCGAGACGCTCATTCGCGCCAGCGGCGCGGATTTCAGGGTCGGCGGCGATCGCGCTTTCTACATGCCGGGCAGCGACCACATTCAGGTGCCGCCGCAGCCGGCGTTCCATCAGCAGATCGACTATTACCGGACCTGTTTTCACGAGCTTGGCCACTGGACCGGCCACCCGACGCGGCTTGCTCGCGACCTCTCCGGCTCGTTCGGCTCCAAGGCCTACGCGCGTGAAGAATTGGTCGCCGAAATCACTGCCGCCTTCGTCTGCAGCAATCTCGGTATCGAGCCGACCGTGCGTCATGCCGATTACATCGGCTCATGGCTGAAAGTGCTGCGCGAGGACAACCGCGCCATCTTCCGTGCCGCCAGCCTTGCCTCAAAAGCCGCCGATTTCCTGCTTGGCTTTAAGGACGATGCCGAAGGCGAGGCGCAGGAAGGGATTGCGGCATGACGATGCGCGATCCTCAACTGACCGCGACCGAGCCGACGCCGCAGGCGAGCAGATGCTCATTCCCTTCGTTCGGCCGATCACCACGCGCGATCGGGCTCACCCTCCTGATGGACGCGCCGATGTGTCCGCGCGCGGCGCAAAAGCCGCTCGATGTCGACCTCTTCGATGAAGCCAGCAGAAATCAACTCGACCTGTTCTGACAAGGAGTCTTTCCATGATCCTGATCACCGATCCACTGCGCACACGACTGCTCGCCAATGGCGCCGCCGACACCGACATCGACCATTTTCCCGTTGTGAAACTGTTTGATCCGACAGGTGCCGCCACGTGGCTTCTGAGCGAACTCGACGCCGATGGCGACACGCTGTTCGGTCTTTGCGATCTCGGCTTCGGCTTCCCCGAACTCGGCAGCGTCAGTCTGGCCGAGCTTGCATCCGTACAAGGTCCGCTTGGCCTCGGCATCGAGCGCGACCTGCATTTCCAGGCGCGCTTTACGCTCTCCGTCTATGCCGAAGCCGCTCGCATTTGCGGCCACATCACCGAGGCCGAGCGACTTCTGCGGCAGGCAGCAGACGCCCTTTCAAAGCCCCATTCCGAGCTTCCGCCCGACACGGCGGAACAGCAGCGCCGATAGGCGCAAAACCGTCCCGCCGCGCCGCCCTTCGGCCTCTGCGGCGGGACAACCTCAACTAAAGCGAAGGAGAGTAACCATGTAGCTGCCCACATTCCCTTGGATCAACTCAACATTTCCGCGCTCAACATGCGCCATGAAAACGCGCGCCCGACATTTCCGACATCCTGCCATCCGTGCGTGCGCGCGGCGTGCTGGTGCCTCTCCTTGTGCTGCCCAACGGCCAGCCGGAAACCTTCGAGATCGTCGCCGGCAGGCGGCGCTATTTCGCCGCGAAATCGCTTGCCGACGAGCGCGGCGAAGGCGATCCCTTGCCCTGCGCCATCATGGAGGACGATGACGACGCCGATGCGCTGGAAGCCTCGCTGATCGAAAACCTCGCTCGCCTCGATCCTGACGGAGTATCGCAATGGGAGACGTTTTCGCGGCTCGTCAGGCAAGGCCGCACCGTTCCAGACATCGCTGCGACCTTCGGCATCACTGACCTGAAGGTCAAACGCATTCATGGCGCTTGGCGACCACTTGCCCAAAATCCGCGAAGCCTATCGCCGCGAGGAGATCGACGCCGAGACGGTGCGCGGCTGCCGCGCTGGGTGAAATCCCCGGCCGAAAGCTACACCAGCCGCGGCGGCTTCCGCACCGCCGATCAGTGGACACAAGTGCAGCCGCTGTTCGTCCGCGAATAATCGATCAGGGCCCAAGCGGCGGTTCTCTCGAGTGCCGCCGCTCAGGTCGCGCGCGCCGCTCCGGGCCGCGCCGGCTGCCGATGGGTCGTCTTGTCGAGCCATTGCCGCGCGCGAGAAATCCCGACGCCAATTCGCCCCCGTTTCGGCAGCCCTGCACCACGCCGGGTTGCTTGCTGAGGCGCCAGGCGCATGGGGCCAATTGTCCGATCCGGTTGCCGAGAGAGCCCGCGCAGCCGGCGCCCTGCATTGCCGCCGGCTCTTGTGCCACCGATCGCGCCACCTGTCTCCATGTGTCTCAGGGACCATTCCCCTGCGGCTGGCTTGACGACCTATGGGCGGATCCGGCCCGCCCGAAACCCTCGCCAGCAGCTTTTTTCCCCGCCGCCTGCGGCGGCTTCCTCGCGCAGCTTCGCTTCAAAAAAGCTGCACCCTCGGGTCCTCCGCTATCGCTGCGGCCGTCCCGGTTCCGGCGGTCCGGACGCGCCCATCACGGTCCGCCATCGCAGGGGAATGGTCCCCTGCGAGCACCAAAGGAGACTGAAAATGACCGCGATCGGATACGTCACCAAACAGGAAAACGGCGGCTACAAGGGCCAGCTCAAGACGCTCAGCGTCCGCGCCGACATCGACATCGTGCCCAATCAGGCAAAGAGCGCCGACACCCATCCCGACTTCCGGGTGCTGACGCAAGGGGTCGAAGTGGGGGCGGGCTGGATCCGCACCGGCGAGACCTCCGGCAAGGACTATGTGAGCCTGTCGATTGCCGCCCCCGAGTTCGGCCCGCGCAAGCTCTACGCCAATCTCGGCCGCGCCGCCGGCCAGGATGACGATGACACATACGCCATCATCTGGAACCCGGTCGACTGACCGGCCGATCCGGAAAGCCTTGCGCCGCCCCGGCGCGGGGCTCTTTCGGGAAGGGGCGGCGAAAACTCGCCCCCCACTCTTCGCCCGTCCCCGAAACGATCTCGCTCGCCGATCCTCGCCTTCGCTTGTCCGTAGCGAAACGAGGACCATCATGGACGACGAAAACGAACGCGCGGCCCGCGCGAAGAAGGGCAGTCCGTTTCTCAGCACCGCGCAGGCCGCCTTCTATATCGGGCTGTCCCAGCGCACGCTGGAGAAGATGCGGCTCAAAGGCGGCGGCCCGCAATTTCGCAAGCACGGCCGCTATGTCCGCTATCACATCGACGAGCTCGACGACTGGTCGAAAGGGCGCGCGCAGGAGACCCGGTCCGAGGATGTCGGGCACGATTCCGGCTCGGCCGGTGAGGGAGGCCGCTCATGAGCCGGCGTCCCACTATCCGTCTGATCGGCAGCCATCTGCGGCGCATTCGGGCGCGCAAGACGATCGCCGTGGCCACGATAGGCCTCGGCCTGATCGGCTTCGCCGCCTTCGGCAAACCATCGCCCTGGCTGGTCTGGAACGCCTCGGCCAGTGCGCCGGTCGGCCTCTATCGCGTCGCGTCCGGATCACCGGCTCGGGGCGACCTCGTGCTCGTCCGCCCGCCAAAACCGGTCGCCGATCTCGCCGCCGAACGCTTCTATCTGCCCAGCAACGTGCCGCTGGTCAAGCGCCTTGCCGCGCTGCCTGGCGAGCATGTCTGCGCCTTCGGCGACGCCATCATCATCGGCGGCGAGATCGTCGCGCGCCGGCTGGCAACCGACACGCAGCACCGTCCGCTGCCTTGGTGGAATGCCTGCCGCAAGCTCGCCGCCGACGAGTTTTTCCTGCTCGGCAACGATAGAAATCGCTCCTTCGACAGCCGCTATTTCGGGCCGGTGCCGGCCGAAAATATCATCGGGAGGCTCGTGCCGCTGTGGACCGAGTAACCCTCCTGATGCTGGGCATGGTCGCGATAGCGCCAGGCGCCTGTTCCGCCGCGACCGACGCTCAGCCGGCCGCCATCTCCCGTGGTCCGCAGCTGGCAAGATGGCAGCACTACGTAGCCGAAGCAAGCCGGCGTTTCAGCATTCCACAGCCCTGGATTTATGCCGTCATGGATGCCGAAAGCCGGGGGCAGACAAAGCTGAATGGACGGCCGATCACGTCGAGCGCCGGCGCCATTGGCCTCATGCAGGTGATGCCCGGCACCTACGAGGAGATTCGCGCAGAGCTTGGCCTGGGAGCCAGTCCGCACGACCCTCGCGACAACATTCTGGCAGGCACTGCCTATCTGCGCGCCATGTATGACCGCTTCGGCTTTCCCGGCCTGTTTGCCGCCTATAACGCTGGGCCGGACCGCTACGAACAGCATTTGCAGCGTGGGCGACCGCTGCCCAGCGAGACGGTTTCGTATCTGGAAGACCTCAAGGCGGCGGGGATCTCGGCCGCCGACATGGACGCGTTCACCGTCAAATCCCGTTCCGGAAAAGCGCCGGAAATCCCGTCCGGGCAGTCGCTGTTTTTCCTGCGAAACGGTGTTTCCGCGACCGATCCGAATGGCCAAATTGTGGTGCCGCTCGGATCGGAGCGAGCAAGGTCAGGCCGGCCGGATCGCAGGTGAGGGCAGGGGTACCGTGGGTCGGGCGGGGGCGGGGAGGCAGGTCCGCGGAAGGCAAGATAAAGGCATCGCCTCCTGGAGGCGGCGAAGTCTTTGTCTGCACATCGTTTTTCACGGAGGCTGTCTTCAGCGTCAGGAGAGCTGCTTCCGACAACCCTCTGATTTTGCTCAAGATTACTAGGAGGCTCAATGCAGGATGAAGAGTTCAAGCCGAGCCTGGGCAAAATCGGATCGCGCGGCTCGAAGGCAGGCAAGCGTTTCGCCGGCCAGATCCGCGCCGCGATCAACCGAGCCGGCGGCGGCAGCGGTCGCCGTGGCCGCTTCATCGGAAGCCGGGCGGGGCGCGGCGGGGCTGCTGCCGCCGTTCTCAGAGCGCGCGACCGCCACGCGGCGTTTCGGCAGCGGCGCGCCGTCGTCAAGGCGCGTATCGTCAAGCTGGCCGGCAAGGGTGTTGACGGGGCACGTGCACACCTTCGCTACCTCCAGCGCGACGGCGTCACCCGCGAAGGCGAGCCTGGCGAGCTCTATAGCGCCGACAGCGACCGCGTCGATGGTAAGGCCTTCATCGATCGTGCCGATGGCGACCGGCATCAGTTCCGCTTCATCGTCGCCCCTGAAGACGGCATCGAGTATGATGACTTGAAGCCGCTCACGCGGCGCCTCATGGCGCAGATGGAAGAAGACCTCGGCACCAGGCTCGACTGGGTGGCCGTCGATCATTTCAACACTGGTCATCCGCATACCCATATTATCGTCCGCGGCAAGGACGACCGCGACGAAAACCTCGTCATCGCGCGGGACTACATCTCGTCTGGAATCCGTGAACGGGCGGCCGAGCTGGTCAGCCTCGACCTTGGCCCGAGAACGGACCGCGAGATCGAGCAACGCCTGCGCCAGGAAATGGAGCGGGAACGCTTCACCAGCATCGATCGGCAGCTGCTCCGCATGCGCGACGATGACGGGCATGTCTCACCGGCCAGCCGAGACACGTTTCGCCAGACGCTGCACCAGGGCCGCCTGCGCAAGCTCGAGCGGATGGGTCTGGCTGAGGAAGTCGGCTCGGGCCGCTGGCGCCTTGATGGCGAGCTTGAAGCGACGCTGCGCCGCATCGGCGAGCGCGGCGACATCATCAAGACCATGCACCGCGAACTGACCGGCAGGGGGCTCGCCCGCAGTGCCGCCGACTATCTTGTCCATGATCGATCTGCAGAGCAGATGCAGCCTGTCGTCGGCCGCATCGTTGCGCGCGGCCTGGCCGACGAAATCACTGACCGCCATTACCTCGTCGTCGACGGCGTGGACGGCAAAAGCCACTATGTTGATATCGGCAAAGGCGAGGCCACCCAACCGACGCCAGAGGGCTGCATAGTGCGGGTCACGCCGAGGGACACCGGGCCAAGGCAAGTCGACCGCACAATCGCCGAGATCGCCACGGCCCATGACGGGCGCTACAGCATCGATATCCATCTCAAGCATGACCAATCGGCCACCGAACGCTTTGCCGAAACGCACGTGCGGCGACTGGAGGCGATCCGCCGGGCGACCGATGGTGTCGAGCGCGAGCCGGACGGTACATGGACTATCGCGCCGGACCATCTCGATCGCGTCGCGGGCTACGAGCGTCAGCGAGCGAGGGCCGAGCCTGTTGCCGTCGACAAGCTCTCATCAATGCTGCTGGAGAGCCAAGTCAGCTTCGACGGCGCCACCTGGCTCGATCGAGAGCTGGTTTCCGACACACCGGAGGCCTTGCACAGCTCTGGTTTCGGCCGCGATGTCCGAGAGGCGCAAGGCCGCCGACGGCAGTGGCTGATTGCGCAAGGTCTTGCTCGGGAAGAGCAGGACCGGATCGTCTATCGCGTCAACATGCTTTCGATCCTGCGTCAACGTGAGCTGAACCGTGTTGCCGGTCAACTGTCTGACGAACTCGGACTCTCGTATTCCGAAGCGCAGCCTGGTGATCGAATAGAGGGTCGATTGCGCCGATCGATCGACCTTGCCAGCGGCAAGTACGTCATAGTCGAGAAGGCGCGCGAGTTCACGCTGGTACCATGGAGGCCAGTGCTTGATCGGCATATTGGCAAGGAGGTGTCTGGTGTCGTGGGTGGGGAGGGGATTTCATGGACCATCGGCCGGCAGAGAAGCGGACCAAGCATTTCGTGACATGGCTACACAACTTCTTTTGCCCGCGTTGAAACGGGAACTCAGTCCGGACGGAGTTCGCCTGCTAATTTGCCCGCGGCATTGATTTGGCGAGGGATAAATGGCTGGTCGTGCAAGACTTATCGTTCGCTCTACAAAAAGCGCCGCGATCATTCATCGTGTTCCATGATTCTGAGCCAAAACCCTCCTGCGCCACCACGGCACTCTTCCCGGTGCCACGGAAGCCGCGCCGACGACGGCGGTGCCGGCCTGGTTGCGCAGGGCTGCCCCCGACCCAAACAGTTGCGGCGCATTGAGGACATTGCAATCACTGCCGGTACGGCCATCGGCGCGCTCGATGCGATGGTCCGCCAGCTAGAGAGGTGGGCTGGCGCCTGGTGACAGCGCCTAGGGCTTTCGGCGGCCGTGGTACGGCGAAGCAGGCTCGCGGCGTCGAGGATGAAGCCGCACTTCGCGATGCTCTTCTGCTCACACGACCGGGAGACGAGGTCGGCCACGCGGGCCGGATGCTGTTGGCCGGGCGTGAACTGGCAGCCCATCCCGCCGAGGATCTTCTAACGGGAGAAACCTCGCTGCGGTGGGAAGATTTCGGTCGTCGCCCGCGACGACGAGGTGGTCAGCGACCTGGCCAGACGAGCTTCGGCAGCTTCCGCTGCCGCACGGCCGCCGAATGAGATCGCTTCGAACGCACCGTCGGATGCTGGCTCGCCGACGCTTTACTGGCGCAGCGCCTGGGTGGGGCCATGCGGTGCCGCTACTGGGCACCGAGGCAGCTTTGGGCATGAGACCCGATCAATCGCGCCGGGCCGCGACGGTCATTGCGGCATCCATCTGGAGTCGAGGCCGGGTCAGACCGGGGGAAAACCTGCTCGGCGCGTAGGAGCCCCGCGTTGCGCGCCGTCGATCTTTCCGCCCAACTCGGCGCCGCCCGGACCGGGGTGCTTGCCATTGCCACGAAAATGAGGCCAAGGCGACGGACCCGCTCTGCGTATACCGACGCCCGCCGCGCCGCCGTCGGCGGAAACGAGTGAGCCGTGGACCTCACACAATCTGAGGTGCTGGTGACGATGTGCATCGCCTACTTCCATCCGCACTCCTACCCACGAGCTCACCCCTGCGCCCGCGGTGCTGCGAACCCGCCGACGAATATTTGGCAGCAGCCGGAGTGGGCGCTCAGCCGCGACGATTTTTTTGGCCTTGACCGGGCCGGGCGGCGCGACCCGAGCGTCGGGACAAAAAGCCGGGAAGGGGAGGGCACCAGCCCGGTTGAAGCCAAGGGCATGATGATGTGAGGACGATCTGCTGGCAAGAATTTGCGGAGATCGATGCTGTCCTGGCGCGCTCGTCGAAGATTCTGAGCGGCGCTGACGTGGCTGCTCGAAGGGAGAACACTTCACTGCGTGACCGGCCGGACCTGATTACGATCTCGATTGGAATAAAGAAGAACGACGGGCCGAATGGCAGGATTGATCGCCAAGATGCGCGATCTGTCGGCTGTCCTGCGCGCGTGCGGGAGTCGCCACCATGAGCTTTACGACAAATTCCCGGCACAGGCCGATTTCAAGAAGGTATTGCTCGAATACTATCAGGAGGCGATCGCACGCCCCGCAAGATCGGCCAGTGCGGATGCTTGACCAAGCCGCTCGGCGCGTCGTGAGATGTTGCCCGTCGGATGGGTGACGCTTTAGATCAGGCGGATCTCCACCCAGTCGCCGCGCAGGTCGAACCCAGCGATTTGTGGCACGCGCTCGAAAGGTGCTGCACCACGGGAATTGCCGCCTCATCCATGCACTGCAAGAGTCGCGAAAGGAGGGTGACCCCCGAAGCAAAGTCCTATCCGTGGGCAGTCACGTGCGCCTGATGCGCATGTATCCATCGTGCGCATGCGTTCCATAAACACAATCGATTTTACCGACCAAAGAGAATAGCGGATACCGTCCGTTTCTTCAGGAAGGCTTATGGACCGACCGGCGCCGCTTGACCATTCGAAACCAATCGAAGTTGGCCGGCGCGAGCCCTGAGTTCCGGTTGATCTACATTCCAGGCGGCGGCACTGCCGCTATTGAGGCGATGAGGACGAAGTTCAATGGAAATATTTCGGCCTGTTAGCCTAGAACAGGCCTGTTCGGCTTCTGTCGTGCTGCGGCCATCCATCCTCTCCATTACCGGCTGGATTGGGGTGCGAGAATCCAGAATGGGAATCCAAAAGCCCCTATGCCGTGCGTGAACCACTCTAGAACCAAAGCGGAAGCAATAACGGCAAGACATAGCTGGAGGCCTGATGCTTAATCACATAACAGTCGGTTCGAAGGGGCGCGACTCGCGCCCAGAAGGGACAAAGCCCCGAGACCTAAGCTTCGATTTCGCCAAAGGCGTACTCATTATCTTGGTGATAGTTGGGCATCTATTGCAATATGTTATCTATCGAGGCACTGACGCCTTTTGGCTGTCGCCATATTTTAAGTCAATCTACATGTTTCACATGCCTCTTTTTATGGCGATAAGTGGATATCTTTCTTCGGGAGCGATTCTGCGCAAATCGTTCCGCCAAGGCGTCAGTGATCGAGCAGTGCAACTAGTATTGCCCATGCTTTTTTGGTGTGCGTTGATTTGGATATCGAAGGCCGCCGTAATGTCTTCGGCGAACAGTTTAACCAGTGGAATGTTGGATTTTTTTTAGGGAGTTCATTGGCACATACTGGTTCATCTGGGCAGCTTTCGCGTCCTTCGTCCTTATTAAGTTGCTCACGACTTTCAATGGCTCGTCGGTGTGGATCATAGGCGCATCTGCAATTGCGATCGCATTCGCGCCCGTCCCGTGGTCAATAGCCCCGTTGGTACGATACACATACCCGTTCTTTTGTTTGGGGTTCTTGTTTGCGCAGCCGATCGGATGGCAGGCAGCTAGCATCAGGCGCCACAAGGCTATTTTTGTGGTGTTACTTTCGATGGCTGCGTTCATGTGCTTTCTTGTTTGGGGAAAGGAGACGTACGTCTACAACAATCTCGTTTTCATCTACGATGCACAGTCGGCCAAACAAGTGTTGCTGATGTTCGCTGGCTCGGTAGCAACTTCTGCAGTGGCGATGCAGCTTATATTCCTATGCTGGAGAGTTGGCTATTCAACTCGCGTAGCTCGCTTTGTCGCGGTGGAGCTTGGTCAGAGCACACTGCTGCTTTACCTGCTTCAAGGGTGCCGTGTTTCGCTTCATGGATCTAATACCGTTCGGAGAACTTTGGGATCTCACGAGCAGAATTGGGGTCGCCACTTTGCTTGGTGCGGCGATTGTTGTCACAGCGATGACAATTGGCAGGATTGTGCGCGGCCTGGGATATGTGTCGCGGAGCTATGCTTAATTAAGTGACTCCCGACACTTGCATTGAAGTCATTGGCGAGCCATGCCGGCGTGGCATTCCCCTCACGGATCACTTGATCCGCCGCCCGAAGTAAGGCGTGCCTGTAGGCCGGGATCGGTCCCGAATGCTCGTAGGACGGCAGTTCGCTCGGGAGCCCCATCAGATTTGAAGCTCCGCGACCGTCTGGCGCGACCGCAGCCAATAGAAGCGCGTCTGACCGATTGTCGCGTTCATCTCCAGAAGCCCGCCTAGCAGGTTGTGACCATTGCTGTGGCAATGCAGCAGTCCTGGATGGCTGCATCAAATAAGTCCAAGATGCCCCGGGTGCGCTTCCACCGCACCACCGGGACCTTCGCTGCAGCTAAATTCATAAAATCCAGGCGCGCGCTGAAGCATCGTGAGTAATTCATGGATTATGTCAGCTGATAGAATGACTCGATTCAATTTCGATCGATCAATCAGCGCCCTTCGCCGGGGGCTGTCGGTCCGCATCGCGCCTGACGGCGGCGCTATGCTGGTGCTCCTACGGCCGCCTGTTGACCGCTTTCTCCAGCACCGAACTGAATTGGTCCCGCTGCAGGACATTTCGATGCTTCCGCCTTGTAGGCCTTCTTTGTTGCGGCGCATCTGCGGCACGGCTGCGCCGACGTGAACGTGCTTGGCGGCACGTTTTGTGAGGGAGGGGAAAGAGGCGCGCGGCCCTCTCCCAGCAAGCCGCCGCTGGCGGATTCCTCCGTCTGCCCGCTTCGCTCCGTGCAGACCGGGGAGACCCCTCCGCCCCCTTGCTGCCCGCTGCTCGCCGCGATGCAGGGGGACAGGCGACCTGAACCCGTGCCCAAGCCGATCTGATGGCAGAGGCGGTGGGGCTGGACATGGGCCCGTGGTGGACATACGTGCCACATCCTCATGCTCGCCTAACCGGCCGCAACGTATGGCAATCCGGGCAGACCCGACGAAAGAAGGAGTAGGTCTCGGCCATTCCCGTGTCCGAACCCGAACCCAGAAAAGTTACTGGTTTCCTTACGGGCGCGATACAAAGGGCACAGGCTGGACTTGGCTGCCGGGGGCGGGGCTTGTCGACCGCTCGATCGAAAGTGAGAGACGAGGAGGAGAATCACCGACCTGCAGAGCGGCAAGGCGCTCGCCTACCTCCCTGTCAGTCACCGTTAGCCGATGGTTTAGACGAAGATAGTCCGTCCATGTCGGCGTGCGGAATGTCTCGGTCCAAAGAGTCGAGTTCTGAAGATCGCGCTGGAGGGTCCAGTCCCGCGCACCGGCACGGCTCTGAACGCGCCGCCTTTCGCGCATGCAGCTCAGAAATTCTTCGATATTCTCCTCGGGTATCGAGTACTCCACCTTGATCACGATCGGGCCGCTCCTGGGCTTCAAATCGAGGGCCAGTTCTGGTGGCCTGAAGTCGAAGGCCCCTTGATCCGATTCCTCCCATAGCCGTACCGGCAATAGCTTTCCCACAGCTGCGACCAGCAACAGCGCCGCTGCAGCACCTTCCAAAGCCCACGTCAGGGAATAGTACTGCGCGACAGCACCCCAGATCCAGCTGCCCGCTGCCATGCCGCCGTAGGTCAGGGCGTAATAGATCGACAGGGTGCGACCAACGACCCACCTTGGGCTTGCCAACTGCACACACACGTCGGTTCCGGTCCAGGTGACAACCCAGCCTGCGCCAGCGATTGCAAGCGCGATCGCTGCTACAGCCACCGATGATGTGAGAGCCAGTAAAAGGCAACACGTTGCGCAAGCAACGGACGCGAGCGTGATCAATCGATTTTGGGACGTGATGCGTCGCAAGTAGCTATTGCCAATGCCTGCGATGAAGGCGCCAGTGCCGAAGCCGGCCAACAGGACGCCGTAAACAATTGGCCCCCCGGCCAGTTGGTCGCGAACCAGGAGGGGGAGCAGAGCAAGGATCGAGATGCTTGACAGCCCGAACAGGGTTGCACGCACGATCGCCACTCTGATCTCCGAGGAGATTGCCGTGAAGCGCATGCCATCATGAATGGCCGTCGTCATCCGCTCGCGCGGAAGAGGCGAAGAGCGAACTTGCCACTTGGAGCGCAGTACAGCGCTCAACGGGGCCAGGTCGGTCAGCGCAGCGAAGGCGAAAGCCGTAAGGGGGCCCAGCAAAGCCAAAATTACACCGCCCAGCGCCGGTCCTATGCTCCGAACCACGTTGTACCCCACCGACATCAGCGTCACTGCAGCGGGTATGTCGCGCTTTTCCAGGATGTCGCCGACCGAGGCGTGCCAGGCTGGATCATTCAAGGCAAAGCCGCATCCCGCCAAGAAACTCAGTCCCAAGATCAGCCATGGACTGACAAAGCCCAGTCCAACAGAGAGAGCCAGCGCCGTGGATGCCAATGCGATCAGGCAATGTCCGGCAAGCATCACGCCGCGGCGGCTGAAGCTGTCTGCAATCGCTCCAGCAAGGATCGACAAGAAGAAGGCGGGCAGTGTCGATGCAGCCTGCACGAGCGCAACCATCAGATCGGAGGTTGAAATCGTTGCCATAAGCCAGCTTATAGCCACGCTCTGCACCAGCCAGCCAAGGCTGGATATCTGCGTGGCTGTCCAGATCGAACGAAAGACCGGATTCTGAAGAGGAATCAGTGTGTTTGCCGCAAAGGGCGGGGAATCTTGACGCCGCATGACATCTCACCTCCACCACGTAGTTCTTTCGCTCACTCACTTGCTGACAGCGGTGCGCTTACGCACAGCTGCGTCACAACCAAGTTCCGATATCGCGCTCGCAACAAAGTAAACAAAGTAGATGTCGCATCCACGGTGCTGATGCGCGATGAGTGTGCCAGTTGGGCGTCAGCTGGTCTGGGTCGCGCAGCCCGATGGGGTGCGGTCTGCCCTGCCATTCTTGGCCTTGTACGGTGCTACCGCCCCGATGGCCGGGTTGTCAAACTGCCACGGTGCTAGCAGCGCCCATCCCATCCTGACAGGCATGAGCATACGACGCAGCGCATCGCTGGTATCGGAGGCGGGTGCAAGATCAAGGGTGGCATCGTCTTGACAAGTACGAGTTGGTGGACGCCTTTGCCCGACCTATCACATCGGCGATTTATGGGGCCGCCGTTCAACTCGTTGGTCTATGCACAAAAAAACATAATACGCTTGAAAAGACGTTTCGTGCCGGCGCAGGCGCCGAGGAAGGGGCTGAAGCCTTCACCATCGTCATCCCGCGGCCGAATGTCACCGGCTCGCTGCATATGGGTCATGCGCTCAACAACACGCTGCAGGATATTCTGGTGCGCTTCGAGCGCATGCGCGGCAAGAACGTGCTGTGGCAGCCCGGCATGGACCACGCCGGCATCGCCACGCAGATGATGGTGCAGTCCAAGGTCGGAATGGTAATCCGGGAAGCGGCGGTTCCGGTGAAGCCGGAGGTCGCGGCGGCGTGCGAACTGCTCGGCCTCGACCCGCTGAATGTTGCCAACGAGGGCAAGCTGATCGCCATCTGCGTGGCGCAAGACGCGGAGACTTTGCTCGCCGAGATACGCGCTCATCCCAAGGGCCGGGATGCCGCAATCCTTGGCGAAGTCGTCACAGACCAGCATGCGCTGGTGCGGATGAAAACGAGACTTGGCGGTATGCGCGTGGTCGACTGGATCGCCGGGGAACAGCTCCCGAGGATCTGCTGAAGATGCGCATTCTGCTTCTCGTCACCGCCTTCAACGCCTTGAGTCAGAGGATTTTCGTGGCGCTTGGCGAGCACGCACACGAGGTCTCGGTAGAGATGGACGTCAACGACGAGCGGACCATGGAGGCGGTAGATTTGTTTCGGCCGGACCTCGTTATTGCCCCCTTTCTGAAGCGGGCAATCCCGAAAGAAGTCTATGAAAATCGATGCTGTATGATCGTTCACCCAGGCATCGTCGGCGACCGCGGCCCCTCCGCGCTGAACTGGGGGATGGTGGACGGGGCGACGCAGTGGGGTGTCACGGTGCTGGAAGCGGCGGCCGAAATGGATGCGGGGCCGGTCTGGGCGAGCGCCACCTTCGCGATGCGAAAGGCGACGAAATCGAGCCTCTACAGCAACGAGGTGACCGACGCGGCGGTGACGGCGGTGCTCGAAGCGATCGCGCGGTTCAAGCAGGGCGAAAAGCCGATTGCCCTGGAAGAACAATCTGTAGCGCCGCTGGGCCGGTGGCGGGACGCGATCAAACAGGCGGACCGGCGGATCGATTGGGCTGCCGACACGACCGAAACGGTGCTGAAGAATATCGCAGCAGCCGACGGCGCGCCCGGCGTGCGGGACGAACTTTTCGGCGAAACGGTCTTCCTTTTCGACGCGCGAGACGCACGTGAACCAGGGGGTGACTTGCCTCTCGCGCGGGGTGAACGGGGCAAGATATCGCTCCCCGAGCCGGGAGTGGTCGTCGCCAGAAGCGGGCCGGGGATCGCCATCGTCACCGTCGACGGCGCGTTGTGGATCGGCCATGTCCGGCATCCCAATTCGCCACACCCGTTCAAGCTGCCGGCGACCATGGTCTTCGCGAAGGAAGTTGCAGGCCTGCCGGAGATCCCGCTCAATTCACCGGGCGGTTATCAGGACATCATCTACGAAGAAGAAGCTGCGGTCGGCTATCTGCACCTCCCCTTCTATAACGGTGCAATGGGAAAGGACGCCTGTCGAAGACTTTTGGAAGCTTATACAAAAGCGACGGAGCGTCCGACCAGGGCGATCGTGCTGTGCGGAGGGCCGCAGTTCTGGTCCAACGGGCTCGACCTCAACCGGATCGAGGCGGCCGACAGCGCGGCCGACGATTCCTGGGTCAACATCAATGCCATCGACGACCTCGCCGACGCGATCATCCGCACGACAAGCAAACATCACCGTAGCAGCGCTTGCCGGAAATGCGGCAGCGGGCGGCGTGTTTCTCGCCCGCAGCACCGACCAGCTCTGGATGCGCTCGAGCGTCATCCTCAACCCGCATTACAAGGACATGGGCAATCTCTACGGCTCGGAGTTCTGGACCTATCTCCTGCCGAGCTGCTGCGGGACTGAGAATGCCCGCCGGATCGCGGCGGCGCGCCTGCCGATGGGCGCGAAGGAGGCGCTGAATCTGAATCTGGCCAACCGGGTGTTCGCGGGGCAAGCGAGCTGTTACGGCGCAAGTGAGGGCGTCGGCTGCCGCGCTGGCCGGGAGCGAAGAGTTTCCGGGGTTGCTCGCCGAAAAACAAGCCCGGCGCGCAGCCGACGAGGCGGCCAAGCCGCTTTGCGCCTATCGCGAGGAGGAGCTTTCGCGGATGCGCCGCAATTTCTACGGCTTCGACCCAAGCTACCACGTCGCGCGGCATAATTTCGTGCACAAGGTGCCGAAGTCGCGCCCCCCAGTGACGATCGCCCGCCACCGCGACGTCGCCTGGCAGGCCGGCCGGGAGGGAAGGAAAAAGGCATCGTGAGCGACCTGCCGGGCATATTGATCGTCGACGACGAAATCCGCTCGCTGGAGGCGCTACGGTGCGTCCTGAGCGAGGATTTCGATGTCCACGTCGCCAGCGACACCAAGGCCGCCAGCTCGATCCTGGAGATGGAATGGATCCAGATCATCCTGTGTGACCAGCGCGTAGCCGGCACCTGCCGCACCGAGTTCCTGAAGCAGGCGCGCACCCGCTGGCCGGACATCGTGCGCATGATCATCTCGGGCTACACCGACGCGCATGACACCATCGACGGCATCAACGAGGCCGGCATCTACCAGTACATCACCAAGCTCTGTCATCCGGAAAACCTCACGCTCACGCTGAACAACGGGGTGCAGCTCTTCCTCCAGATCGCCGTTCGTCGCCGCCACCACGCGCACATCGACCTGCTCTACGCATTGCAGAACTTTTCGCCACGCGACTGGGCCGGCAATCGCGGCCCGCTGGAGCTGGCGCTCGAAGGTGCGCCGGTGCGGCTCGGCGAGACCGAGCCGGTTGCAGTCCAGCACATCGTGCGGTCGTTGGACCCGTGCATAGTGTGCACGGTGCACTAATGGGCCCGCCGCTCGCCGAGCCCGCAGTGGAGGGACGCCTGGTCCGGGTGACGGGGCTGGTGCAAGGCGTCGGCTTCCGGCCGACAGTGTGGCGCATCGCGACCGCTCTGGGGCTATCGGGTCACGTCCGGAACGATGCTGCAGGCGTGGAGATCGCGCTGTGGTGCAGCGAGGCCGAGTTCGAGACCTTCGCGGACAGGCTAAAGGCGCAATGCCCGCCGTTGGCGCGGATCGACGGGATCGAGACGGCGACGCTTGAGGGGCTGCGGCCGGCGGGCGGCTTCGCCATAGCGGCGAGTGCGGGCGGGCGGGTGAAGACCGGCATCGTGCCCGACGCCGCCTGCTGCCTGGAATGTCTTGCGGAAGTGCTCGACCCCAAGGACCGGCGCTATTTCTACCCGTTCGCCAATTGCACGCATTGCGGGCCGCGGCTGTCAATCGTCAAGGCTATCCCCTATGACCGCCGCTCGACCGCTATGGCACGATTTTCGACCTGCGAGGAATGCCGGGCCGAGTATGAAAATCCGGCCGACCGGAGCTATCACGCCCAGCCAATCGCCTGCCCGGCCTGCGGCCCGCGCGTCTGGTTGGAAGGTCCAGACCACGTCGTGGTCGGCGGCGGCCCGCAGGCGGTGATCCGCGAGGCGGCGGCGCTGATCAGGGAAGGGCGCATCGTCGCGATCAAGGGCATCGGCGGGTTCCACCTCGCCTGCGACGCGACGGACGAAGCGGCGGTGGCGCAGCTGCGCGCCCGCAAGAAGCGCAACGGCAAGCCGTTCGCGCTGATGGCGCGCGACTTGGAGCAGCTTGCCGAATTCGCCGAGCTGTCGGGCGAGGAGTGCGTGGCGCTTGCCGCCCGAGCGGCGCCGATCGTGCTGGTGAAGCGCCGTGACAGCTGCGGCGTTGCGGCGGGCGTGGCGCCGCAGCACGAGCGGCTCGGTTTCATGCTGCCCTACACGCCGTTGCATCATCTCTTGCTGCGGGCGCTGGACGGTCCGGTGGTGATGACCTCCGGCAATCGCTCGGGCGAGCCGCAATGCACGGACAATGACGAGGCGCGGCAGGAGCTTGCCGGGATCGCCGACTTCTGGCTGATGCACGACCGCGAGATTGTCAACCGGCTCGACGACAGCGTGGTGCGATTCGACGGGCACGGCATTTCGGTGTTGCGGCGCGCGCGCGGCTTCGCGCCGGAGCCGCTGGTGCTGCCGGCGGGCTTCGATGGCCCGGTCAGGGTGCTGGCTGCGGGCGGCGACCTAACCGCCTTGATGCACGGCGATAAGCTTTTGACGGCCTGAAGCGACGCTGTGGTCGCCGTTGCGGTGCTTTTCCACGCGCCTCGTCAGGCGCCGGGATTGCTCCGTCGTGATGGCAGGCGGGGGTTTTCAGGTTGCGGTCGACGGGTTCGTTTCGGGGCGTCTGCCCCCATCGTTATGTCGCGAGTTGGGGGATGCGATCGAGGACGATGCGCAGGATGCGCTGGTCGGGGCACGATGTCGGCAGGTGCAGGCGGATTTGCGATTTCATCTCGACCACCCGCGCAGCGATTTTGATGAGGCGCAATCGCAGCGTGTCGAATTGGGCGACGGCAAAGTTCGAGCGCCTCGGCATCGCGGCCCACAAGCCCCACATCAACCAGTAAGCAGCGGCATGCAAGAATAGCCGGAACTGGTTGGCCGTCGCTCTGGTGCAGGATGTGCGGTCGGCGGCGAGATGCGTCTTCCACGACTTGATGTGGTTCTCGGCCGCGCCGCGCCGGCAGTAGACATCCTCGTAGAGGGCCTTGGCCTTCCCACCGGCAAGGTTGGTGACGACGAAGCGGATATCGCCACCTTGGGCGCCGACCCGACCCGCGCGATGATGCGCTCGACGCGGCTCCAACTAGCGGCGCCGTCAACGAACTCCTTGAACCTGCGGACCTTGCCTGTCTTGGCCGACGCTTCGAAGCGCGCCGTCGTGCTGGCCTCCAGATCCGCGACATGCTTGCGCAGGGTCGTGGTGGGCGCGAGGCCAAAGATGAAGTCGACGTCGTTGGCGCGGCACCAGTCGATGACCTGCGGGCTGCAATAATGGCTATCGCCGCGGA